>NZ_JAJAPB010000046.1 GCF_026226615.1 Geovibrio ferrireducens | reverse complement strand
TTGCCATCCATGGAAATTTTTACACACGCTCGCGGGCGGATAAACCGCCCTTCGCTGCGCACGGCGCAACTCCCTCATTGGAGTTGTTGTATATCGTCACTGCAAACCCTGAAGGGTGACGCAATATGTCTGTTTAATAGTTAAAATTGCCATCCATGGAAATTTTTACACACGCTCGCGGGCGGATAAACCGCCCTTCGC
>NZ_JAJAPB010000045.1 GCF_026226615.1 Geovibrio ferrireducens | reverse complement strand
GGAACGCAAACGTAACCAGAGCAGCAAGGAGCTTTGCTCCGCAGGCTGCGAGTGAGGAAAAACTGCATGGACGCAGGTTTTTCGGAACTATAGGAACAAACGATGAGCTGCTGAGAAGACTTGACGCAGCTCTGGAGATCACGGGCTAAGGCACATGGATGTGCCCGTGGAGTGCGTACCGCAGCGTATGCGAGGAACGCAAA
>NZ_JAJAPB010000044.1 GCF_026226615.1 Geovibrio ferrireducens | reverse complement strand
GCGTTCCTCGCATACGCTGCGGTACGCACTCCACGGGCACATCCATGTGCCTGAAATTCTATCTATCTTCCTATAGTTCGCACAAACCTACGTCCTGTAGTTTCTGCTCACTCGCAGCCTGCGGAGCAAAGCTCCTTGCTGCTCTGGCTACGTTTGCGTTCCTCGCATACGCTGCGGTACGCACTCCACGGGCACATCCATGT
>NZ_JAJAPB010000043.1 GCF_026226615.1 Geovibrio ferrireducens | reverse complement strand
TAACCAGAGCAGCAAGCAGTTTAACTGCGCAGGCTGCGAGTGAAGAAAAACTGCACGGACGCAGGTTTTTCGGAACTATGGCAAGACAGAGATTGCTTCACCCTTTCAGGGTTCGCAATGACGTATACAATTCCATGGACGGAGTTGCGCCGTGCGAAGCGAAGCCGAACTGAGTTCGGCGCGAGCGTGTACAGAAAAGGGACAGGA
>NZ_JAJAPB010000042.1 GCF_026226615.1 Geovibrio ferrireducens | reverse complement strand
AAGGAGCCTGTAAAAAGGCATACAAACAACTCCATGGATGGAGTTGCGCCGTGCGTAGCGGAGCCATGCTTTGCAGGGTGCGAGCGTTAATCTGAATCTGACAGGATGTGCAGATTCGGATTGTGCGCCGTAAGTTAGGTTATGAACTTGTAAAAAATATAAATTAAGGAGCCTGTAAAAAGGCATACAAACAACTCCATGGATGGA
>NZ_JAJAPB010000041.1 GCF_026226615.1 Geovibrio ferrireducens | reverse complement strand
ACACGCTCGCGGACGGATGAACCGTCCTTCGCTTCGCACGGCGGCGGCACTTCCTATGCCTTCCGTTTTCTGACAGCAAGTGTTGGGACTGCCGCGTCGTTTCACTCCTCGCAGTGACGTAATTTGCTGTCATTGCGAGTGACAGCGAAGCAATCTCACCGTATTTAATAATGCAAAAACCTGCGTCCTGCGTTTTTTGCATACACGCTCGCGGACGGATGAACCGTCCTTCGCTTC
>NZ_JAJAPB010000040.1 GCF_026226615.1 Geovibrio ferrireducens | reverse complement strand
CCAGAGATTAAAAATATGAAAGCCCGGTTCCGAAAGGTTCCGGGCTTTCCTGCGTCTAAGGGACAAATACAGTGACCTGCTCTCCCGCACACAGGAAGTGTGTGCTTTAGAAGCGTAGGCACATTCACTGTGCCTTAAGCGTGTGAGTAAACCGGACAGGACGTAGCGGTTTACTCCGTTAAGTCAGACGTAGGTCACTGCCAGAGATTAAAAATATGAAAGCCCGATGTCGAAAGATGTCGGG
>NZ_JAJAPB010000039.1 GCF_026226615.1 Geovibrio ferrireducens | reverse complement strand
CGGGATTCAGGATGACGCTCTGAAACGTCATTCTGAGCAGAGCGAAGAATCTCTGTCTTTATTATCCTAAACTTTCCATCCATGGAAATTTCGGATACACGCTCGCGCCTTGCAAAGCAAGGCTTCGCTACGCACGGCGCGCTCCCTTCCGTGGGAGCGTATGCAGCAGCAGAAGTAGCACCTGAAAGACATTGAGATCCTTCATCCCTTCGGGATTCAGGATGACGCTCTGAAACGTCATTCTGA
>NZ_JAJAPB010000038.1 GCF_026226615.1 Geovibrio ferrireducens | reverse complement strand
TCGCAGCCTGCGCAGTTAAACTGCTTGCTGCTCTGGTTACGCTTGCGTTCCTCGCATTCGCTGCGGTACGCGCTCCACGGGCACATCCATGTGCCTGAATCAATGCTTCGCACAGCGCAGCTCCATCCTTGAGACTGTATACGTCATTGCGAACCCTGGAAGGGTGAAGCAATCTCTATCTTGTCATTGCTCAGAAAAACCTGCGTCCTTGCAGTTTTTCTTCACTCGCAGCCTGCGCAGTAAAACTGCTTGCTGCTCTG
>NZ_JAJAPB010000037.1 GCF_026226615.1 Geovibrio ferrireducens | reverse complement strand
CGCACGGCGCAGCCCCTGTCCGTGGGGCTGTTTACGTCATTGCGAACTCCGTAGGAGTGAAGCAATCTCTCAGTATACAGAGACTGCTTCGTCGCTTTGCTCCTCACAGTGACGTAAGCTGCTGTCATTGCGAACCCTGAAAGGGTGAGGCAATCTCTGTCCTCACAACATAAATCCGGACATCCTGTCGGATTTATGTACACGCTCACGCCGCAGTAAATGCGGCTTCGCTGCGCACGGCGCAGCCCCTGTCCGTGGGGCTGTTTACGTCATTGCGAACTCCGTAGG
>NZ_JAJAPB010000036.1 GCF_026226615.1 Geovibrio ferrireducens | reverse complement strand
CATATTTAGGCCCTCGCTTCAAAGGAAGAAGAGAATCATGCTTACCGCTTTGCTTATAACGGTTGTAATACTTTAAAAAAGCACGCCTGTCTGTATCGTAAAACTTATAAAACTCCTGAACGTACTTGAAGTGCTCATGCTTTTTGCTTTTAACCTGCTCATACTCATTGATTAAATGCAGATACTTCATTATGTAGTTACGCTTAATCGTTTCGTCGCTGCTGTTGTTTCTCATCGAAGACTCCTTCATTTACTTGAGATTAACAAATAAATAAATTCTCGCCTCGAATTAAATAACATATACA
>NZ_JAJAPB010000035.1 GCF_026226615.1 Geovibrio ferrireducens | reverse complement strand
GCTTTGCAAGGCGCGAGCGTGTATTCAAAATTTCCATGGATGGTAAATTTTGAATTATCTGGACAAGATGTTGCGCCGTGCGGAGCGAAGCCTTGCTTTGCAAGGTGCGAGCGTGTATTCAAAATTCCCATGGACGGTAAATTTTGAATTATCAGGACAAGATGTTGCGCCGTGCGGAGCGAAGCCTTGCTTTGCAAGGCGCGAACGTGTATTCAAAATTTCCATGGACGGCAAATTCTGAATTATCAGGACAAATGTATGAGATTGCTTCACTTCGTTCGCAATGACAGCAAACTATGTCACTGCTGTATATGTTATTTAATTCGAGGCGAGAATTTATTTATTTGTTAATCTCAAGTAA
>NZ_JAJAPB010000034.1 GCF_026226615.1 Geovibrio ferrireducens | reverse complement strand
ACGGAGGGCTTTTTTTATCAGGGACAATAAAACTGAGACTGCCGCGTCGCTTTGCTCCCCGCAGTTGTATATGTTAGCTAATTCGAGGACAGAATTTATTTACTAGTTTATAAATAGTAAACGAAGGAGTCCTTAATGAGAAACAACAGCAGTGATGAGACTATTAAGCGCAATTACATTATGAAGTATTTGCATTTAATCAAGGAATACGAGCAGGTAAAACGTAATGAGCACGAGCATTTCAGATACGTGCAGGATTTTTACAAGTTCTACGACACGGACAGACGGGCGTTTTTAAAGTATTACAACCGTTACAAGCAAAGCGGTAAGCATGATTCTCTTCTTCCTTTGAAGCGAGGGCCTAAATATG
>NZ_JAJAPB010000033.1 GCF_026226615.1 Geovibrio ferrireducens | reverse complement strand
ACACAAAGAAGATGCCTTGCAATACTTTCTCCCTTTATCTGACACTTAGACAAGGTATGAGTGTCTATATGAGCCAATTCTCCTGCCTTCTCTTTTATAATACGCCTCCTGTTAGCCTTATGCTCCTCTTTCAGACGGTTAAGACCGTGACGCTTGAATATATTATATATACCAGAAGGCGAAGGTGTATATTTCTTTAGTTTATCCTGAAGTAAAAAGTGTATCTCATAACGGTTGCAGCCCTGTCTGCGAAGCTCCAGAACCTTGTTCTCTATATAAGCAAGAGGAGTTCGGGAGGCATACTTCGGACCACGCTTACGAGGAAGAAGAGAATCCCTGTTACCACTCTGCTTATAACGGTTGTAATACTTTAAAAAAGCACGCCTGTCTGTATCGTAAAACT
>NZ_JAJAPB010000032.1 GCF_026226615.1 Geovibrio ferrireducens | reverse complement strand
AAGCAAAGCGGTAAGCATGATTCTCTTCTTCCTTTGAAGCGAGGGCCTAAATATGCGTCCAGAACTCCTTTAGCTTATATAGAGAACAAGGTGCTGGAGCTTCGCAGGAAAGGCTGCAACCGTTACGATATACACTTTCTGCTTTCGGAGAAGCTGAAGAAATATACCCCTTCTCCTTCTGGCATATATAATATATGTAAGCGTCACGGTTTAAACCGTCTAAAGCCTGAGCATAAGGCAAACAGGAGGCGTATCATAAAAGAGAAGGCAGGAGAGCTGGCACATATAGATACTCATACCTTGTCTAAGTGCCAGATAAAGGGAGAGACTAAGGCAAGACACCTGCTGTGCGTAGTGGATTCCTGCACCCGTATAGCATGGGTAGAGGCTATTGCTGATAAAAAGG
>NZ_JAJAPB010000031.1 GCF_026226615.1 Geovibrio ferrireducens | reverse complement strand
GTAGTGGATTCCTGCACCCGTATAGCATGGGTAGAGGCTATTGCTGATAAAAAGGCCTTAACGGTAATGTTTGCCGTATTCAGAAGCTTTAACTTTATAGCTCAGAGATATAATATCCGCTTTGCAGAGGTACTGACGGATAACGGTCCGGAGTTCGGCACAAAGGAATCGGGAAGCAAGGAAGACCATCCGTTTGAGAGGTTTCTTATAGAGATGGGCATAAGACACAGATACACAAGACCTTACAGACCGCAGACTAACGGAAAGGCAGAGAGATTCTGGAGGTCAATAGAAGAAGACTTGTTGCAGGACTATGTATTTGAGTCTGTTGAGGAATTAGAAGATGAACTGCTCAAGTACATCATATACTACAACGAGCATAGACCACACCAGGGAATCAACGGAAAAACACCGCAGCAGTTAAACGATATTTGTCCTCGAATTACTTGACATATACA
>NZ_JAJAPB010000030.1 GCF_026226615.1 Geovibrio ferrireducens | reverse complement strand
TGTGAGGTCTAAGATTCTTCACTTCGCTCAGAATGACGCACTGCTGTGTCACTGCTGTATATGTCAAGTAATTCGAGGCGAGATTTCGTTTAACTGTAGTGGAGTTTTGCCGTTAATTCCTTGGTGTGGTCTAAGTTCGTTGTAGTATATGACGTATTTGAGGAGTTCGTCCTCCAATTCCTCAACAGATTCAAATACATATTCATGCAGAAGGTCTTCCTCTATAGAACGCCAGAATCTTTCCGCCTTTCCGTTCGTCTGAGGTCTGTAAGGTCTTGTGTATCTGTGCTTAATACCCATTTCTATCAGAAACCTCTCGAAAGGGTGATCCATCTTGCTTTCTGATTCCTTAGGGCCGAACTCAGGGCCGTTATCTGTCAGAACCTCTGCAAAGCGAATATTATACCTTTGGGCTATATTGTTAAAGCTCCTGAACACCGCAAACATCACTGTAAGAGCCTTCTTATCAGGAATAGATTCTACCCATGCTATACGGGTGCAGGAATCCACCACACAAAGAAGATGCCTTGCAATACTTTCTCCCTTTATCTGACACTTAGACAAGG
>NZ_JAJAPB010000029.1 GCF_026226615.1 Geovibrio ferrireducens | reverse complement strand
AACGACTACGCAGACGATCAGGACTTCTATCAGTATCTTCGTGTCCACACGGACGCAGTGAAGCTCGGAGACGGTACGGTGAGATTCGCCGCGTTTGCCAGATTCGCAGATGATATTGACGGAGACCACAAGAAGAGCTGGGGGGATAACTACTACTATTATCACCGTGATGCTCTTGACACTCAGCTCGGTTATGATGACTGGGCTCCGAGACTCTACCATGGTTATGCCCAGTTTGACGGCGTAATCAAAAACACAGTCCTCAACGTGGGACGCTTCTATCTTTCCCATCAGAACACCTTCCAGCTTGACGGAGCAGACGCATCAGTGAAGCTCGGTAAAATGGTTGAGGTATATGCTTTCGGCGGTAAACCCGTGAGCTACTACTATGACGTTGATGATGACAGCCTCTACGGCGGCGGAATCAATGTTAATGTGATGGAGAGCACTAAGATAGGTGCAGAGTATGTCCGCCTTGATGTAACAGACTTCGAGGATGACTACACCAAGTTCAGGCTTGATCAGGCTATCCCAAACGGTAACCTTGTCCTTGCCTACACCCTGATGAATGATGCAGCCACAGTGAACGCCGAAGGCGTATATGAGATAGTCTCCACGGGAACTATCGTTACATTTAAATATGAAGGCCTTCTTGACGAGGTCGATTATGAGAACTCATATGTGGTGAACCCCCTGACAAACACTCTCCTTGCGGAGAGCAAGTACAACAAATATGAGGCAGGGGTATATCAGGCCTTCCTTAACCACTTCGCCGCAGGTCTTACCTATGAGGCGAAGGCAGTGAACGGCACAGAGAACTTCGACAACCGTGATTATTCAAGAATCAAAGGTAAATTCGACATCTACGGACTCCCCTCTGAGAACAC
>NZ_JAJAPB010000028.1 GCF_026226615.1 Geovibrio ferrireducens | reverse complement strand
CAGATGGCTAAAGCTAAGTTTGCTAGAACGAAGCCCCACGTCAACGTAGGAACAATCGGTCACGTAGACCATGGTAAAACTACCCTTACAGCAGCAATAACCTGCGTACAGGCGAAGAAAGGACTTGCAGAGTTCGTAGATTACGGCAACATCGACAAGGCTCCCGAAGAGAGGGAGCGCGGTATAACTATCGCGACAGCACACGTAGAGTACGAGTCACCCGCTCGCCACTATGCGCACGTTGACTGCCCTGGTCACGCCGACTACGTAAAGAACATGATCACAGGCGCAGCTCAGATGGACGGAGCTATACTTGTAGTTAGTGCAGCAGACGGCCCCATGCCCCAGACGAGAGAGCACATCCTTCTTGCGCGTCAGGTAGGCGTTCCTTACATCATCGTGTTCATGAACAAATGCGACATGGTAGATGACGAGGAGCTTCTTGAGCTTGTAGAGCTTGAAGTGAGAGACCTTCTTTCAACTTACGAATTCCCCGGAGACGACACACCCATTATCAAAGGTTCCGCTCTTAAAGCACTTGAGAACCCCACAGATGAGAAATGGGCAGGAGCTATCGGCGAACTCGTAGCGGCAATGGACAGCTACATTCCTGAGCCTGAGAGAGCAATAGATAAAGAATTCATAATGCCCGTAGAAGACGTGTTCAGCATATCCGGCCGCGGAACGGTAGTAACCGGCCGTATAGAGCAGGGACAGGTTAAAGTGGGAGAAGAAGTAGAGATCGTTGGAATACGCGATACAGTAAAGACAACAGTAACAGGCGTAGAGATGTTCAGGAAGATTCTTGACTCAGGTGTTGCCGGCGATAACGTTGGTATTCTTCTGAGAGGAATCAAAAAGGACGACGTAGAGCGCGGGCAGGTACTTTGCAAACCGGGTTCAATCAAACCCCACCGCAGGTACAAAGCAGAAGCCTACATCCTGACCAAAGAGGAAGGCGGTCGCCACACTCCCTTCTTCAGCGGGTATCGTCCTCAGTTCTATTTCCGTACGACTGACGTTACCGGAATCATCACTCTTCCCGAAGGGACAGAGATGGTAATGCCCGGCGATAACATCAGCTGCGTGGTAGAGCTTATAACACCCATTGCAATGGATGCGGGACTTCGTTTCGCTATTCGTGAGGGTGGTAGAACAGTCGGTGCAGGTGTTGTTACCGAGATTATCGAGTAA
>NZ_JAJAPB010000027.1 GCF_026226615.1 Geovibrio ferrireducens | reverse complement strand
AGAAAATGCACATAATCGACAGATAGCGCATACTTCCTCCTTGTAGAAATAAACTTTATACGTACACAACAGAAAACTGCTTATTCTGCTGCATTCGCTAGATTTGCTGTTTGGAATGCTGAGCACTTAAACAGCAAAAACTCAAATCAATAAAATTTGTTTATTAACAATCCTTAACCCCTATAAACCGACCGTTCGGTTTATGACCAACATTACCTCTCAGTCGTCAGGATGTCAATATTAAACCTACCGTTCGGTCTATTATTCATCAAAGAGAGAATTTGTTCGACTAAACAAAAAATATGTGTTAGTTAGAGGAATGAAAAAACACAAAACAAAGTCAGAAATCAGCCGCCAAAATATTATTGAAGGCACTATAGATATTATAGCTGCAAATGGTATTGAAGGACTCAGTATTAGAACAATTGCTAAGCATGTAGGTGTGGAACATTCACGTATTTACTATTATTTTAAGAACAAAGATGATCTTATTTTCAATGTCATGATCTATATTACTGACCTTTTTAAAAATGAGTTAATTTCTTGGGATCTCTATAATATAAAAAACGATGAAGAATTATTTAAAGCGATAATGAATATTTTTTATGACTACGCATATAAGCATCCTAAGCCTACAATGGCTTACAGATCTTTTTGCTTTCTGCCCGACAACCATATGTCAAAGGAAATTTTTAATAGAACTTTTGACACTATATATTCAAATTTTCTTTACACTGATCTTATTATATCCATGAGCAAATCAAGCAAAACAATCCAAATTCTTGGGTTTGAAAATGCTTCATTGATTACAAGAACAATAGCAGATTTTGCTATCAACAATGCAATCCGCAACATAAGTACAAGCAAAGAGCAGATTGATACCTACATAGACGCACTATGGAAAGCAATTAAAGATTAAAAAACACGGCAGACAGAGACCACAAAAAATCTCCGCCCACCGTGCCTGCGGGGTTCAACAGCCGGAGGATGGCTGCCGGTTGTATCTTATTCAGCTGTTTCTTCAATCCAAAATTCTTCCAGTAATTCAGAAATACCTTGTTTATCTAAATCAATAATAAGAGCCGGAAACACAGACAAGTAATTGTAAATACTCTCTTTATCTGTACTATTCTTAAGATTTTTGCCGAATAGCCTTACCCAGTTGAGCATGTGCATATTTAGGAACTCAAGCTGGGTTTCCATCAGTGTAAGAAACTCTGGTATTTCCTTTACTTTTTGAGCCTTACGAATGAGCATCTCCATAAAACGGCACTGCACCTCAAAAGAGTCTTCCAGCTTACCGCTATGCTTTTTAAGGATGTAGCCGTGTTGGTGATAAAACTTTTTACAGTTTTTCCATTCATCTCTTTTAATAAGTTTCTTTATTGATAATGTTGCGGACGCATTATCAGGAATATTAAATCTGCCTAAAACAAAATATGAGGCATGTTCTCTGGCAAGCTCAAGGTACAACTCTTCACTTTCCTTTTGAGAAAGCCTGTCAATCAGCCATTTATCAATATTTTCTGCTGACTCAATAAGAGCTTTCCTATGTTCAATATTTTTTGATATACCTTCAAACTCTTTTAGAATACGCGGGATGACCTCTATAACGTCATAACGAAGGCATTCGCTGAACAAGCCCGACATAAAAGCATAAAGCGTTGCTCTGTCAGTTAAATAACTATCAAAATTAAAATCTTCAAAATCCATGTTTGTTTACCCGTTTAACAAAACAGGCGGGCATTGCGGCCCGCCTGTACATTGTTATTATTTACGTTTAAAAAGTATTGATGGCTCTGTGGACTTGTCCAGTTTATTACCGTTAGCTCCATAAGCAGGATCCGGAAAACCAGTAACAGATTTCACAGCATCAGGATACTTTGCGTTAAGCTCAGTAAGCTCTCCGAAATCTATAGCTCTGTGAGGGCAGGCTCCAGCACATGCCGGCAGTTTATCTATTGCGGTTCTGTCCCAGCACGCTGTGCATTTCTGCATAGGGTGTTTGACACTCCATTCAGCTTTTTTAACAGGCTCCTGATCATCGTCAGCAAACTGAGGTGCACCGAACGGGCATGCGGCGAGACAAGATTTGCAGGCTATGCAGGAGGCTCTGTCAACAATGACAACCCCATCCGACTCTCTTTTGTATATTGCTCCCATAGGGCATACCTTAACGCACGAGGGCTCGGCACAATGATTGCAGCTCATCGTAAGCTGATAGATTTTCAGATTAGGATAACCGCCTATTTCATTCTCCACTCTTTTACGCCATGAAGCTGGTCCTGCATTAAGCATATTCCAGCTTTTGCAGGCGACAAGACATGTATCGCAGGCCACGCATCTGGTCTGATCGAAGTAAAATCCTTTCTGTGACATATTATACCTCCCTATGCTTTCACAATTTTCAAACGGTCATCGCTGCTGAATGTCATACCAAAAGCAATACGCGACGGTCTGCCGGATGAAAGTGCATTTGAGGAACCGCCTATGTCCTTTCCGCTTGAATTAAGACTGAACCAGCCGCCGTCACCCAAGCTTGCATCATAAGGAGCAATCCTTCCTGTAAGCCTTACCGTGCAGTACATAGAACCGCTGTTACTTGAAACAAGAACCCTCTCTCCATCTAAAACCCCTATTTCTGAAGCATGGGTTGGATTGATATAAATCGGTTCATAAACATTGTCATCCCAGACACCGTCGGAATATTTTCTGCCTTCGGAAAGATATGCCTTATTGCCGTTTATATCTTTTTTATAAAGCTCATTAAGAACAGCAACATTTCCCAGAGTTGAATGGGCACGGTAATTGTAATGCCCGACCTGTTTTCTGAACTTAAAGCCCGCAGCGTCCCTTCCGAAAAGATCCGGATGAGAATTGTCCGCATGGCGTCCCTCAAGAGCAGGAATATACATTGCTATCGGGTAGACGAATCTCCGTCTTGCAGCTTCGGCTGATGTTGAAGCTGTAAAAATGCTTCCGCCGTAGAGAGTATCAGTACCGTCAGGATCGGCAGTAACCCTGTCTATGCTGTCCATTGATCCTGCCTCATAATCTTCAAGCATCCCCTGATAATACGCTTCTATTTTACCCGACATGGTATTGAGAGGATTAACCGCAGGATCTTCACGAAAGTCTTTCTTCGGAATAAACTTCACTTTTTCGGGACGCTGATCCATCATAAATACGCCGCCGATTTCCTGAATTTCATCCCAGTTTTGGTCGATCTGTCCGTCGTTGTATCCCTTATTCCAGTTGTATTCAGACCATTCATAGTCTGTTTCAACTACAACACCGGAACCATCTGCCATGGTTTTAAACTCTTCTTCCTTGCCAAGCTTCGCAGCAATTCTTCTGGCAATCTCAAATTCATTCAGTGCCTCACCCGGTGCTTCGGTGAACTTCGGCATAACCATTGCCTCTGCAGTAAGCCATCCGCAGGTTTCTCCCCACTTTTCTCCCGGTCCGGCGCATGGAAGAACATAATCTGATATAAGTGAACTCGGTGTAAAAAAGAGATCCCCTGTGAGAATGAGCTCAACATTGTAATTGCCGCTGCCGTCCTTTGATTTACAAAGATCGACTATTTCCTGAGTATTGCCTGTTTGGTTAACAAAATTACCGCCAAAACCGAAAAGAGCTTTGACCGGCTTGGTTGAGGCATTAGCTCTTCCGTAGTTCCATTTTGATGTATTTGCTGTTCCGGCACATCTGACATAATCCACCCATGCTGCAAGAGAAAGACCATTCATCATAATTGCGTTGCATAAGGGGCTTGTCCTTGCCATATTCCCAACGAAAGGTCCCAATTCACCGCCTGCAAGAGTCAGTTTTGAAAACTGGTAAGTGTCGCCGGATATATCCGCAGATCCCGGATTAGGTCCGCAGACATGAACCTTATCAAGCATTGTACCCGGATATTTGTGATTAACTTCATGGGAAAATCCGTAGCTTCTGCCGTTAGTGCCGAAATTTTTGGTAACAGCAGCAAGAATAGGCCCAAGATTAACAGGCTGTTCGCCTTCGCTGTGCCGCTGAAGCCCTCCTGAAACCCATGTTGTGACCTTAGTAGTGGCATACATTTTTGCCAGTTCTCTGATCTTACTTGCAGGAACTCCGGTAATTTTTTCAGCCCATTCAGGAGTTTTTGCAGTCTGGCCGTACATTGGCGATGTTTTACCATAGAGGGCATCTGTAGTTGGAACGTTGTAACCTATTGTTTTGGGATAAACAGAAGTACCTTGGTTTACAGTAGTACCGGAAAGCATTCTGGTGTACGCCTCAGCATCAGCAGACATCACAGCCCTTGTAAGCCTGTCATCTTCTCCCATTATATAAGCGGAGAGTGACGCTCCCGCAGGCACTTGATAAGCGGTGGGAAAAGCGTCTATATCTGCATAATAGTGCTTCGGATTCGTATCGTCAAAAAATCCATGAACATATTTCCTTATAAAAGCCTCGTCAAGCAGAGGACTGGCAGTCAGGGTTCCGTCAGGATTCCACGTTTCTGTGATAAGATAATGCAGCATACCGAGCATAAGAGCCGCATCGGTTGTTCCCGCTATTCCTATATACTCATCCGCAATCTCTGCTGTTCTGGTGTATCTTGGATCAATTACAGTGATCTTGACCCCTGCCTCTTTTGCCTGAGTAACAAACCATCCTGTCTGCGCTCCCACTCTTGCTTCCATCGGGTTGAACGCCCACAGAACCAGATTATCTGAATTGATAATATCAGCTCTGTAATTTGCAGTTCTCAGAGATACGGATGTGGCAGTTTCAGTGAGCAATCCTGCGTGATCTATAAAAAACCATGAATATGAATGCTGCGGGTAACTGAGATCTAGTACCCACGGAACAGGACTACAGTCCGGACCAAGTAGCTTAGTCAGATTCGCAATACAGTTGCTTTGATCAGAACGGTCTGATGGAGCAAGACAATTAAAGAATGAATTCCCTCCATACGTATTATATATATTCTGCATCTTTGCGGCTATTTCAGTGACAGCCTGCTCCCATGAAATTTCTACAAAACCAGTGATATCTCCTCTTTCTTTTGTCTGCTTCAGGGGCTTTGTAAGCCTGTCGCTTCTGTACCACCAATCCACTTTAGCGCGGCAGCGAAGGCAGGAGCGTATCTGGGCTTTACCTTCAAATACATTGCCATCGACAGTATCTTCGTCTGTCACTATTCTTTTGACAACACCGTCTTCAAGATGATATTTGCTAAGGCATCCGCCGCCGCAGTTGTGAGGAGTCGAGCCAAGTACATATTTTGTCTCCACTTCAGGCGGCTGCAAATTAGGATCGATTTCATCGAAATATGTTGTTCCGCCATTGCCGCTTCCTCCGCAGCCCTGAAGCGCAGCAGCAGCAACAGTGGCG
>NZ_JAJAPB010000026.1 GCF_026226615.1 Geovibrio ferrireducens | reverse complement strand
GAGCGTGTATAAAAAATTCCCACGGAGGGAGAATTTTTTATTGTTAAATGAGAAAATGTAAGGCACAGGATGTTTGAGATTGCTTCACTTTGTTCGCAATGACAGAGAATTATGTCACTGCGAGGAGCAAAGCGACGCGGCAGTCTCATTTTTTTCCTTTTCATACATCCTGTGCAGTGTAGAGAAGGGGGAAGTTATTGCCGCTAAGAGCAAAACACCCTCCTTTTGTAAAGGAGGGCGGGGGAGGATTTACACAAAGATATACTTTTTTTGCTTTTAAAAGAACTTTGCAGCAAACCGGGGGCCGGAGCCCTCTCATGTTACTTTCCTGTTTTCAGCATTTCCCAGTATTTTTCATATATCAGGATAGCGTCACCCACATCCTCCTGAAACTCTCCTTTTGCGACTATCGCATCAGAAGGGTAGGAGATCGGATTGTTTCTCACTTCGGGAGCAAGGAGCTTTTTGCCTTCCTTGTTGGGGATGGCGTATCCTATCTCTTCACTGATTATTTTAGCTATCTCAGGTCTGAGAACGAAGTTTATGAAAGCGTGTGCCTCGTTGATGTTCTTTGCATTTTTGGGAATGGCAAAGTTGTCCATCCAGAGTATTACGCCTTCTTTCGGGTAAACATATCTCATGGAGGGCATCTCTTCCTGAGCAAGGAAGGCCTCGCCGTTCCAGTTCATGCCGATAATAACCTCACCGTTGATGTAGGGAACCTTGGGTGATTCCGAGTTAAAGGTGCGCACTGAGGGCATAAGCTTTTTCAGCAGTTCATATGCGGCCTTGATTTCGGCTTCCTTTATTGTGTTGCCGGAGTAGCCGAGCTGAACAAGCGCCATCTGGAAAACCTCTCGCACATCATCAGTGAGCAGGATTTTTCCTTTGTATTTTGGCTGCCAGAGTACACTCCAGCTGTCTATTTTATCCTTCACCCTGTCTGCGTTGTAGGAGATTCCGGTGCTTCCCCAGAGATACGGAACGCTGTAATCGTTGCCGGGGTCATAGGGTTTGTTCAGCAGTGTTTTATCAAGGTTTTTGAAGTTGGTGAGCTTGTTTTTGTCGATTTTGGCAAGGAGGTTTTCCTTCCTCATTTTGCTCACATAGTAGGTGGAGGGAACAATAAGATCGTACCCTTTGCCACTTATGAGCTTGACTTTGGCGTACATTGCCTCGTTGCTGTCATAGGTGTTGTAGATTACCTTGATCCCCGTTTCTTTCTGGAACTTCTGAATTACTTCCTCAGGCATATACTCTGACCAGTTGTACAGGTAGAGCTCCTTTGCGGATGCCGCAAGGGGCATGCTCATAACCAGAAGAAGTGCAAGAATTTTAAAAAGCTTCATTTTCTCTCCCTCATCAAGAATTGCGACGTCATAACCATGACGAGCGAAAACAGTAATATAATCGCGCAGAGCGCGTTTATTTCAGGCTTTACGCCCAGCCTAACCATAGAGAATATGCGCAGGGGCAGAACCTCATACCCCGGCCCCGTTACAAAAAAGGAGACAATCACATCATCCAGCGAAAGGGTGAAGCTGAGGAGCCACCCCGCAGCCACCGCAGGGAGAGACATGGGGAGGATTACTGATTTGAAAATCCTCATCTCATCCGCGCCGAGATCTTTTGCCGCTTCTATCACATTTTTGTCAAACCCGCTGAGGCGTGAAAAAACCGTAACCACCACAAAGGGTATGGAGAAGGTTATGTGCGACACCAGCAGGGTCCAGAAACCAAGTTCAATCTTAACTGATGCAAACAGCACCAGAAGTGATATACCCATGACAATATCCGGCGACATTATCACCACATATACGAGGGCATAAAGGAGCTTTTTGCCGAAAAAGCTGTACCTGTAAAGTGTTACCGCTGTCAGTGTGCCTATGACAGTTGCGGCGGATGCGGAGAGGAACGCCACCGTAAAAGAGTTGACGGCGGCATCAATCAGCATGGTGTTGGAGGCAAGCTTGCTGTACCAGTCAAGGGTGAAGCCGCGCCAGCCAGTCATGTATTTGGATGAGTTAAATGAGTTTACAACAAGGATGATAACCGGGATATAAAGAAAAAGGTAAACCATCAGCATGTATGTGCTTTTGAAGAATCTGCTCATACCGCACCCTTCTCCCCTGCTTTCTGCACAAGCTTGGTGCTCTTGTAATAAGCAAACAGGAGCACAGCCATAATCCCCGTGAGCACAACACTCACCGCAGAGCCGAAGGGCCAGTCACGGGCGGAGAGAAACTGGTTTTTGATCAGGTTGCCGATAAGCAGATCCTTTGCGCCCCCCATGAGGTCGGGTATGTAAAACAGGCAGAACGAGGGGAGGAAAACCAGAGTGCATCCGGCTATGATCCCCGGCATTGTCAGTGGGATTACAATTTTTATAAAAGTCTGAATCTTTCCTGCGCCGAGGTCTCCTGCGGCTTCGATGTACACCTTGTCCAGCTTTTCTATGCTGGCGTACAGAGGCAGAATCATAAACGGCAGCAGAGAGTAAACCATGCCTATGGTCACCGCTGTGCCGGTGTAGAGAAGCTCCAGCGGCTCATTTATTATACCGAGACCGAGAAGCACAGTGTTCAGCAGTCCGTTTGTTTTCAGCACTATCATAATCGCATAGGTGCGTATGAGCGAGCTTGTCCAGAAAGGGATGATAATCAGCATGAAGAGTATATTTTTCACTCTGCCTTTAAGCCTTGCCAGCCTGTAAGCGAAGGGATAGCCCACAACGAGGCATATCAGCATGGAGATAAAAGCCAGCCTGAAAGAATCGGCGAATACCGTAAAATATACGCTGGAAAAAATTCTCTGATAGTTTTCAAGGGTGAATGTAAATGTTACGAAATTGCTCTCATGCCTCTCAAGGAAGCTCACGCCGAATACAAGGATATTGGGAACGAAAACAAAAACTATAAACCACAGCGAAATTACGGTGATAACTGTTGTTTTAAAGAGGCTTCTCTCATTCATCGGCCAGAACCACCTCCCAGCCGCCAACCCAGCTTACCGCCACGTCCTGTCCCAGTTTGTAGTCGAACTCCTCATACTCTTCATCAAAAAACTCACTGGCGAGAAGTTTTTTGCCCGAAGGCAGAACAATGATGGATTCAAGGGTTGCGCCTTTGTAGGTGGTTTCCTCCACCCTGCCGAAAATGGAACCCGCTTCCGGTTTTTCGGTTTTTGCGAGTTCAGCAACCCGCAGGTCTTCCGGGCGGAGAAGGATATTTACCTTCACCCCTTCCGCAGGGCGTTTCTTTGTATGTATTTCACAGGAGAAGCCTTCGATTTTACAGGCAAATCCGTTGTCAGTGTGTTTTTCCACCACAGAGTCCAGAATGTTTATCTCACCCACGAAACGGGCAACAAAAAGGTTCGCCGGCTGCTCATAAACCTGCTTGGGCGTACCGGACTGCTGTATAACCCCTTCATCCATAACGATAACACGGTCGGACATGCTGAGCGCCTCTTCCTGATCGTGGGTTACGAAGATGAAGGTTATCCCCAGCCTGCGCTGAAGCTGCTTAAGCTCAACCTGCATCTGTTTGCGGAGTTTGAAGTCCAGAGCGGAAAGGGGCTCATCAAGCAGCAGTATACGAGGCTTTTTTACCACAGCGCGGGCTATGGCCACCCTTTGCTGCTGACCGCCTGAGAGCTGGCTGGGTTTTCTGTCTGCATATTCGGACATTTTCACCATGCGGAGAACTTCATCCACATGGGTTTTGATCTCGGATTTCGGCATTTTGTCCATATTGAGCCCGAAAGCGACATTTTCAAAAACTGTCATGTGAGGGAAGAGGGCATAGCTCTGAAAAACCGTATTGACGTGTCTTTTGTTGGACGGAAGGTCGGTTATGTCATCTCCGGCGAGCAGTATTCTCCCCTCATCTGGCTGTTCAAACCCCGCAATAAGCCGGAGTATTGTTGTTTTGCCGCATCCGGACGGACCGAGAAGGGTAACAAACTCCCCGTCAGATATGGAGAGATTGAGATTCTTCAAAATGGTATTATCGCCGAACGATTTTGTAATGTTGTTCAGTTCTATTATCGGTGCATTATGTTTCATTCCGCACTATTTACAGGAAAATTACAAACTATGTCAAGTTTTTCAGTTGAATTTCCGTAACATATTGCAGATTCTTGACAAAATACATGTTCAGAATTTCTGTTTCATGTGTGAAAAAGTGTGTTTCACGACTGTATCCGGGGCAGTATTTCATATAAAATGGCATATTTTGTAAATGACGGCAGTAAAAGACAGCGTAAAATGCATAAAAATCACAAAATTGCATAAAAAATCTATTCGTAAAAACATGGGTTTCTGAAGAAACAAAATTGTCTTTTCGTTCTGTTCCACTTGCGGTTAACTTTTATCCGAAAATATTTAAAACATTGTTAATATTTATGCATGCTTTCAGTGTGTCAGGATTGATTCCGCGTCCAATAGTAGCTATTGATATTATTGATGAGATATTTATCTTTTTATTATTATATATTTATAAAAAAATACATGGTTCTGTTTTTGCTGTATTTTTATGGTTAAATTATACACCCATTATTAAATCAAGGGTGGTTGTTTTATTAGTGAAAAACTTTTTATTCTGTCTTGAAATGCCGATGGAATGGTGTATTGTGAAGAACAAGAGGTGATGCAATATGGAACAGAAAACCCGTTACGGTGTGGGTGATATTTTCAGGATTTATGACAGGGCTCTCGAATCCTACAGAAATGTCATCCTTGTCAGGATCATTATCACGGAAGAACACTTCTACCTTCTCAGCATGCACTCATTCGAACCGTGGAGCGAAAGGGTTCTCAGCACGAAGGACATATTCAAGAAGACTTCCCTCACGATTGACGAAGTAAGCTATCTTGCTGATTCTGTGGATATAACATATCTCGGCAATGCTTACGAGCTGAAAGAAGAGTTCGACGGACTGCTCCTGAACAGAGTGGCCAAATAAGCTGAAATAATTTTTCTGAAAAATAAAAATAGCGGTCATAAAAGCTGTCCCACGGGGCAGCTTTTTTATTATCAAGTTTTGTAAAAATCCCCCTTTACCCCTTTGACATACGAATTAATGGTAGTATAGTTGTCTTACGTATTTTATTTCACTTTTACGGTCCGGGAGGAAAGCCGGAGTAACAAATCCGGCGGAGATTCTTCGCATACGCTCAGAATGACGCTCTAAGGAGTTGCGCCGTGCGAAGCGAAGCCGTGTACACACCCATGGATGGGTGCGTGGAGCGCGTACCGCAGCGGATGCGAGGAACGCAAGCGCAACCAGAGCAGCAAGCGGTTTTTCCGCGCAGGCTGCGAGTGAGTAGAAACTGCATGGACGCAGGTTTCTGCGAACTACGGTAAGACATGACGTGCCCTTTTCTGCGGCAAGAGAGATTGCTTCACCCTTTCAGGGTTCGCAATGACGTATACAACTCCAGGAAGGAGTTGCGCCGTGCGAAGCGAAGCCGTGTTTATCACGGCGCGAGCGTGTACAGAAAAGGGACAGGACGTGCCCTTTTCTGC
>NZ_JAJAPB010000025.1 GCF_026226615.1 Geovibrio ferrireducens | reverse complement strand
TCCTTGCAGTTTTTCTTCACTCGCAGCCTGCGCAGTAAAACTGCTTGCTGCTCTGGTTACTCTTGCGTTCCTCACATTCGCTGCGGTACGCACTCCACGGGCACATCCATGTGCCTGAATCAATGCTTCGCACGGCGCAGTCCCATCCTTGGGACGGTATACGTCATTGCGAACCCTGAAAGGGTGAAGCAATCTCTCGGTATATTTTAGAGACTGCCGCGTCACTTCGCTCCTCGCAGTGATTCTGCAGTACGTCATCCTGCCAGTTTAAGGTTATTAAAGAACTGAGAAACATTTTCCTTCCGCTGCTATTCAGTAAATTGATATTGGTCAATTATTTTTCATGGTTTGTAATATATATTACAAATAATTATTTCTGATAAAGGTGACGCCGTGAAAAATATGTCAATAAAAACAAAAGTACTCTCGGCACTGTTAATTCCGTTTATTATGCTTACGTTCTACACTGTCTCCGGACTTTTTCAGGATGCAGACATACTGATGAGAACAAAAGCGCTCCGGCAGTTTGTTGAATTTTCAGTTTCATCCAGCGCCCTCGTGCACGAGCTCCAGAAGGAGCGCGGGCTTTCCGCAGGTTATCTTTCCGGCGGAGACAAGTCTTTTCTCAGCAGTTTAAACACTCAGCACACCGCCACTGATGCAGCACTGGAAAAAATCAGAAAAGCCGCAGAGGAAGCGTCTTTCAAATCCGAAGGCATAACAAATGCTATGAACGGGCTTGGCAGGCTTGCAGAAATACGCAGAGACACCGAAACCCGAAAAGCCGCACCCGCAGAGGTAATAAACTACTACTCAGAAATAAACAGCCTGTTTCTCAGCGCTGTTTCCCACATGGCGGCTGATGTCAGCGACCCTCAGCTTGCCAAGGACATAATCGCATACACCAACTACATGAGCGCCAAGGAACAGACAGGGCTCATGCGCGCTGTTCTCGCTTCTGTCTTCGCGGACGACCGTTTCACTGACGGTATGTATGAAAAATACCTGCGTCTGGCCAGTGAGAGGAAAGCTTATCTTTCATCCTTTGGCTGGAGCGCCAGAAAAGAATTTGCTGTCAGCTCAGACAATGCCGAGAACTCTGACTACAGCCTGAAAGCGGCAGAAATGGAAAAAACCGCGGCTGCAAAAAGTGCTGAGGGCGGCTTCGGCGTTAATGCCGAGGAATGGTTCAGCCTTATGACCCGGAAAATAAACGCAATGAAAGAGACAGAAGATTTCATAGCACTCACCATGACAGACTACATGAACTCCCGGATAACAGCCGCCAAGAGCCAGCTTTCCCTCACAGGGATAATGGCGGTTGTAGGTTTTACAGCCTTTGTTTCGCTCATCCTTGTTCTTCTGAAATCTGTGATAGGCAATATCCGGCTGCTGATCAACCTCACTGCCCAGCTTAATGAAGGTGACGGAGACCTGACAAGGCGGATCAATGTATCCAACCGCGATGAAATAGGTGAACTGGCGGCAAATGTTAACTGCTTTATTGAGAACATCCAGTTTCTGGTGAGCGGCACGGCTAAATCCGTATCAGTTGCAGCATCAGGCACAACCCAGCTTGCCGCCGCGGTGGAAGAGCTCTCCGTGACATTCAGCGAGCAGTCTAAAGAGGTCACAGGCATAGCGGCAGCAATGAGCGAAATGAGCGCCACCGCAGTTTCCATCGAAGGAAACATCAAAGAGGTGGAGCATGCAGCACAGTCGGCCACAAAAAGCATAGCTGACGGGCGTGCCGAACTGGAAAGCATAGTCGGGCTGATTACTGCCATAAAAAATGACAGCGATAGTCTGGCAAAGACGATTAAAAAACTTGGCGAAACATCCCACGAGATAGGTGATATTGTCAAAGTTATAAATGAAATAGCCGATCAGACAAACCTACTGGCACTGAATGCGGCCATAGAGGCGGCAAGAGCCGGTGAAGCGGGCAGAGGTTTTGCTGTTGTTGCGGACGAAGTGCGTAAGCTCGCTGAAAAAACTCAGTCATCAACAGGGCAAATAATCAGCATTGTCACCCTTTTCAAAAATGAAACTGAAAACGCTGTAAAAGGCGCACAGGCAGCCTCAGACAATGTTGAGAAATGTGTTATGCAGTCCGAAAGCACAAAAAGCGCCTTCGACAGGATAAACAGCGCCGTGGCTGACGTTGCGGAAAAAAACAGCATTATCACTGTTTCCGTTAATGAGCAGTCAGAAGCTATTCAGCACACAGGACACAGCACAACCGGAATATCCGCCGGAATAGAGCAGAGCGCAGCGGCGGTCAATGAGATAGCTGAAACCCTCAGCGACCTTGAATCCACCGCGGAATCATTGAGACAGTCCATCGAAAAATTCAGGTACTGATATAAGGAGCCTTGCATTCTGCGAAAGTTTTAAACTTCAAATAAACTTTTATTGCATTATCCGGGTTATGTTTTTATATTGGAGCATACTCAGGAGAGCAGATGAAAATAATCCTTATTATTCTTGGTTTTATATCACTCTTTCTGGGCATAGTCGGAATCTTTCTCCCGGTTATGCCCACCACTCCGTTTGTACTTCTGGCGGCAGCCTGTTTTGCCCGCAGTTCGGAGAAGTTTCACAAAATGCTCCTGAACAACAGATACTTCGGGGATATAATCAGAAATTATGAAAACGGACTGGGCATAAGCCGCAGAATAAAAATACGCGCCCTCTGCCTTCTCTGGTTTTCGCTTATTTTCTCATCTGTGGTTTCGGGCAGCATCATTGTATTCCTCATCCTCACTGCCGCAGGGGCAGGGGTGACATGGTATATCCTAAGCTTGCCCACAATTCGGGATTAGCCGCGTCTTGTCTGAAGAAGCTCTTTGATTCTGTCAAAATCACCGGTCTCGTTTTTTTCATCTTTTTCAGGTTCAAAGTCAGAGATCTGCGGGTTATTCAGCACATATACAGGCACATGCGCTCTGCGCGCCCATGCCCCGACCTCAGCATCCACCTCAGCGTCCCCTGTAACGGCAAAAACAAAGTAGCAGGAAGAATCCACATCGTTTTCCTCCGCCCATCTCTCTTCAAGCTCTATACGGCCGAACCTGTGAAAAAGCCTGATATTTTCGGTGCATGCGGGTGAAATAACCTTTATCTCCGGGTCATGCCCCAGAAACTTCACAAGCAGAGACTCGGCTTCCGCACCTCCGCCCGCCACCAGAATTTTTTTATCCGTAAGGTTGAAAATAAACGGAACCATAGGCCTCCCATTGTCAGAAGATATTATTTTTCACTATGCATTTATCGGCCAGAACACCAAGTGCGCGCGCCGCTATGATATATTCGGAAAAATCAGGCTTAATCTTTAGCGCCATGTGCAGCAAATTCCGCACAGGTTCGCTTGCCGTCTCCCCGTGGAAAGGGATGCCCGCAAAAAGATATTCCTCACTGACGCTGATCGGGTGGAAAAGCCACTTCTCGCCGCTGAAACGGAACTTGGAACAGACAAGCCTCCTGCCTCCCCGCACAACCGATTCATAATCACTGAGCCCCAGTCCGGAAAAGATTCCCGTCTCCGTTCCGCTTTCGAAACTGAACCTCGACCCCAGCATGGAAAACCCCGTACCGAATGCTATCAGAGGCTTATGACCGAAAATTTCCCTAAGCTTGGCATCAAATCCCCTTTTTTCGAGAAAGCGGAGATCACCCCTCGGTTCTTCGCTGGAAGGGAGGATCAGTATGCCGCATTCATCGGCCTCGTGCGGCTCATTTATTACCGATACACTGAAATCCATGGACATGAGAAACGGAACGGCATCATCACAGTCCGCCATGGAAGGAAGGTTGATCACCCCTGTTTTCACACCGTCCGTATTGCCGAAAATACATAAATCCGGCAGAATCTCCGCCTCCGGCAGATTTTCCGGCACGGCGGCAATCACAGGCAGGGGAGGCTTAGCAAGAAAGCTCCAGCTCTTCTCCGAAAGCAGAGCACCCTTCATAAGCGCCCTCAGTTCGTCCGATGCCCCGTCCCAGACTGCCATGACAGACGCACTGCCTCCGCAGAGATATACGCCGCCGCATATGAGCCCCGCCAGTTCCTCGCCCCATTCGCCGCAGTCAGCATCCAGAACAAGGGCTATGCGGTCATAGGCTGCGCTTTTTGATATTTCCTCAAGCCTTGCCGCGGCGTTTTCATAGGTTTCGGAATCGGGAACGCTTCCCGCCTTCACCCTGAGAGACATGAGGTAAGAGGCGTTTATGCCGCAAGCAAGAGCCAGCATATAAGCATCCGCAGAAGTTCCCGCACCGCAGAGGGTGTGAGACATACGCGGAGAGAACGGGACAGGGACAAACGGAAAAACAGCTTCCCCGCCCGCAGTGAGCCTGCGCAGAACGGCGGCAAGGGGAACCAGCCCGCCCGCATCGCATATAAGAAAAGTAAAACCCTTATGAACCAATGGAACACTCCGAAATTTGCTGAATATAATTTAAAACAGAATCGGCAAAAGAACAAACCATATTGCCCGCTTATTCTCTTTCTGCTAAATTCTGATCATGGAAAATTCATCAATAGTTATCTTTCTTCTCGGATTCGCCGCGGGCGCAGGAGTCTGTGCGGTTTTCTTCACCATGCTCTCACGGAAGCAGGAGGCTCTCCGGCTCGATGCTGAGAAAACTGTTTCGCAAATGGCGGAGCAGCTTAAGCTCAGTTTCTCAGGCCTCTCCCTTGAGGCGCTCTCCAAAACCACGGCAGAGCTTATGAAGCACATCGAAAATGAGCGCAAGGCAGGCGCCGCCCAGCTGGACGGCAAAAAAGCGCTGATCGATGCCCAGCTTGACAAAATGACCAAGGAACTCACCGAGGTCGAAAAGCTTGTAAAAGAGTTTGAGAAGGACAGGGAATCCAAATTCTCCGCCCTCTCTGAGCAGATACGCCACACATCCAGAAACGCCGAAGAGCTTTTCAGGGTTACATCATCCCTCAAAGAAGCCCTCTCCTCCACAGGCAAACGCGGCCGCTGGGGGGAACGCATGGCGGAAGATATACTGAAATCCGCCGGATTCATGGAAAACGTAAACTACTACAGGCAGAAAACCCTTAAAACCTCCGGAAGCAGACCGGACTACACCTTCATAATGCCCAACGGCGCAATACTTAATATGGATGTGAAGTTTCCGCTGGAAAACTACCTGAAATATCTGGACGAAACAGAAGACGCGGCTGCAAAGACGCGTACATCGGCATTTGCCAAGGATGTTAAGGAGCGGATTAAGGAGGTTTCCGGCAGGGACTACATAGACCCCGCTGAGAATACGCTGGATTTCGCCATGCTTTTCATCCCGAATGAGCAGATTTTCGGCTTCATGATGGAGAAATGCCCGGATGTTCTGGACTTCGCCTTTGAGAAAAAGGTCGCCCTGACATCGCCTGTGTCGCTGTTCTCCGTTCTTGCGGTAATCAGGCAGGCGGCTGAGAATTTCCGCCTTGAGCAGACATCATCGGAAATACTCACAATCATGGGCACATTCCGCAAGCAGTGGGATCTCTTCACCGGAAAGATGGAAGGCCTTGGCAAAAAGATAGAGGACGCGGCAAAGGAATACGAGCTTTTGAGCGGAACCCGCCGCAGAATGCTTGACAAGCCCCTCGAAAAGCTGGATTCACTCGGTCTGGAAAAAATAAGCTCAGACAGCCCGGAAGAGGACTAAGAGGCAGCGGGACTGTATACGTCATTGCGAACCCTGAAAGGGTGAAGCAATCGTTGTCTTGTCATTGCTCAGAAAAACCTGCATCCTTGCAGTTTTTCTTCACTCGCAGCCTGCGCAGTTAAA
>NZ_JAJAPB010000024.1:2500-5861 GCF_026226615.1 Geovibrio ferrireducens | reverse complement strand
AAAACTTTTAAAAAAAGTAGTTGACTTCCTTAGTGGAATTTCTTATAACTACCTTCCCTTGGAGATTGAGCTTAGTTGCTTGAGAGTCCGGGGGCTGTTGTTTGAAAGGGGATTTTGCTGAGGGGTTTGGTTAAAAACTTTTTGAAAAAAGTAGTTGACTTCCTGAGCGGGATTCTTTATAAAGTTCTTCCGCCGCCTGAGAGGGCGTGGAGAAAAAAGCAGTTGTTTGACATTAGAATAGGCCGGTCCGAGAAAAGGATAAAGAGTATAAAAGAGTTTGGATGGAGAGTTTGATCCTGGCTCAGAACGAACGCTGGCGGCGTGCTTAACACATGCAAGTCTAGGGGAATTAACCTTCGGGTGAAGTTTCACTGGCGAACGGGTGAGTAACGCGTGAGGAACCTACCTCAGAGATTGGGACAACACAGAGAAATTTGTGCTAATACCGGATAAGCCCACGTGCTTAGATGTGTGTGGGAAAAGGCGGGGTAACCTGCCGCTTTGAGATGGCCTCGCGTGCCATTAGCTAGTTGGTAGGGTAATGGCCTACCAAGGCTACGATGGCTAGGCGGCCTGAGAGGGTGGCCGCCCACACTGGAACTGAGACACGGTCCAGACTCCTACGGGAGGCAGCAGTGGGGAATTTTGCGCAATGACCGTAAGGTTGACGCAGCAACGCCGCGTGTATGATGAAGGCTTTCGGGTCGTAAAGTACTTTCAGCAGGGAAGAATGGTAAGGGGAGTAACTGCCCTTTAATTGACGGTACCTGCAGAAGCAGCCCCGGCTAACTCCGTGCCAGCAGCCGCGGTAATACGGAGGGGGCAAGCGTTGTTCGGAGTCACTGGGCGTAAAGAGCTCGTAGGCGGCAGTGTAAGTCGGGAGTTAAAGGCAACAGCTTAACTGTTGTAAGGCTTTTGAAACTACATTGCTAGAGTACCAGAGAGGTAAGCGGAATTTCCTGTGTAGCGGTGAAATGCGTAGATATAGGAAGGAACACCGGTTGCGAAGGCGGCTTACTGGCTGGTAACTGACGCTGAGGAGCGAAAGCGTGGGTAGCAAACAGGATTAGATACCCTGGTAGTCCACGCTGTAAACGATGGGTGCTAGGTGTTGGAAGTAACCACTTTCAGTGCCGAAGCTAACGCATTAAGCACCCCGCCTGGGGAGTACGTACGCAAGTATGAAACTCAAAGGAATTGACGGGGGCCCGCACAAGCGGTGGAGCACGTGGTTTAATTCGATGCTAACCGCAGAACCTTACCCGGGTTTGACATCTTCAAAATACGATAGAGATATTGTAGTGCTTACTTTCAGTAAGAATTGAATGACAGGTGCTGCATGGCTGTCGTCAGCTCGTGCCGTGAGGTGTTGGGTTAAGTCCCGCAACGAGCGCAACCCCTGCTTTTAGTTGCCATCGGGTCAAGCCGGGCACTCTAGAGGAACAGCCGTCGACAAGGCGGAGGAAGGTGGGGACGACGTCAAGTCATCATGGCCCTTATGTCCGGGGCTACACACGTGCTACAATGGCGTATACAGAGGGCAGCGAGACAGCGATGTTAAGCGAATCCCATAAAGTACGCCTCAGTTCAGATTGTAGTCTGCAACTCGACTACATGAAGTCGGAATCGCTAGTAATCGCAGGTCAGCAAAACTGCGGTGAATACGTTCCCGGGCCTTGTACACACCGCCCGTCACACCACGGGAGTCGACCGTACCTGAAGCCGGTGGCCTAACCGCAAGGAGGGAGCCGTCTATGGTATAGTTGGTAACTGGGGTGAAGTCGTAACAAGGTAGCCGTACCGGAAGGTGTGGCTGGATCACCTCCTTTTTAAGGAAAGAATCGAAAAGAAATCCTGCTGCTCGCTCCATAGAGTACAGGTTGCTTTGATAACAATCTCGGACCGGCCTTAATTATTTATATAAGGCGTAAATAGGCCTTGTTAGCTGAAATGTGTTCAGAGCTGCGTAAGTAGAGTACAGGAAGTACTCCGCGGAACGAACCGAAGCAAAGGAATTTGCGCAGGTTCCAGTGTAGCGAGAGCAGCAAGGAGCTTTGCTCCGCAGTCTGCGAGTGAAGAAAAACTACAGGACGTAAGTTTTTCTGAACAGATTTCAGCTAATCCGGGCCTATAGCTCAGACGGTTAGAGCGCACGCCTGATAAGCGTGAGGTCGGTGGTTCGAGTCCACCTAGGCCCATGTATTTAAGGTTTAAAGCTAATGCTGGCTTTGGTAGTTGGTATTAGTTGTAAGTCTTACCCGGGGGTGTAGCTCAGCTGGGAGAGCACCGCCCTTGCAAGGCGGGGGTCAGGAGTTCGAACCTCCTCACCTCCATTAGACACTGCAAATTTGCCTTCCTTGGAAATTTGCAGACACGCTCGCGGCACATGAGATGTGCCTTCGCTTCACACGGCGACTTTCTTCCTGGAAAGTTTAAGCGTAAGAGAACGGGATCGGTCTGATGGCGATGGGTAGGCGGTGTTGTTAGAAAGTTGTTTAGTAAGGTTATGAAGTTAATTCATAGTCTCATTGAGTAACTTGGAAACGGGTTATAGGGTACACGATGTACCCCACGGAGTGCGCACCACAGCGAATGCGAGGAGTGCAAGCGAAGTGAGAGCAGAAAGGAGCTTTGCTCCGCATGCTGCGAGTGAGTAAAAAGTTCAGGACGAATTTTTTACGAACTATAGTGTTAGACAATTGAATAGGCTGTAAGAGATAAGGGAAGCTCGAGTAGACGATGCATAATAAAAAGTTAAGCTACTAAGGGCAAATGGTGGATGCCTAGGCGATGACCGGCGAAGAAGGACGTGGCAAGCTGCGATAAGCTGCGCGGAGCTGCTAACAGGCTTTGAGGCGCAGATTTCCGAATGGGGAAACCCTATACACCCTTTATGAGGGAGCGAACTCAGGGAAGTGAAACATCTCAGTACCTGAAGGAAAAGAAAGTAATAACGATTCCGTAAGTAGCGGTGAGCGAAACCGGAAGAGCCTAAACCAAGCTTTCGGGCTTGGGGTTGTGGGGCCTGCAATATGTACACATGGATCTAGCAGAAGAGTCTGGAAAGGCTCACCATAGGGGGTGATAGTCCCGTATGCGAAAGAGAATTGTGGCTAGCGGTGTCCCCGAGTACCACGGAGAATGAGAAGCTTTGTGGGAATCTGGGAGGACCATCTCCTAAGGCTAAATACGAGTCATCGACCGATAGTGAACCAGTACCGTGAGGGAAAGGTGAAAAGAACCCTTGTTAAGGGAGTGAAATAGAACCTGAAACCATTTGCCTACAAGCCGTCAAAGCATCTTAAGATGTAATGTCGTGCCTTTTGCATAATGAGCCTGCGAGTTACCGTATGCAGCAAGG
>NZ_JAJAPB010000023.1 GCF_026226615.1 Geovibrio ferrireducens | reverse complement strand
TCGTGAGGGTGGTAGAACAGTCGGTGCAGGTGTTGTTACCGAGATTATCGAGTAAGGAAACTTGAAATGAGAGAAAAAATAATCCTTGCATGCACAGAGTGCAAACGCAGAAACTACAGCACTACTAAGAACAAAAAGACCATGACCGGTAAACTTGAACTTAGCAAGTACTGCAAGTGGGACAGAAAACACACTGTTCACAAGGAAACAAAATAATTTTTGAAAAGATAGAGTAGGTCAGTAGCTCAATTGGCAGAGCATCGGTCTCCAAAACCGAAGGCTGCAGGTTCGATTCCTGTCTGACCTGCCATTTTTTAAATTATCGCATGTGCAGGGCGAACTTGTTTCGCCCTATACGTGTCGATAGAAACAGTACCTTGCAGACCGTGAGCGGTTACAGGAGAACCACAGGATGTAGGTTCTCCGAAATAAAGAAAGTAAAAGAGGCACAGGATGTGCCGACGCCGTGCGGAACGAAGCCGCACAGGTGCGGCGCGAGTGGCTACAGAAGAACCACAGGATGTAGGTTCTCCGAAATAAAGAAAGTAAAAGAGGCACAGGATGTGCCGACGCCGTGCGGAACGAAGCCGCACAGGTGCGGCGCGAGTGGCTACAGGAGAACCACAGGATGTAGGTTCTCCGAAATAAAGAAAAGGATGTGCTGACTATGGGAAAGCTTCAAACTTTCATCAACGAAGTCAGAGAAGAACTTAAAAAAGTCATCTGGCCCACCAAAGACGCTACCATGGGCACTACTGCGGTAGTTATTGTGATCTGCCTTATCTGTGCAATCTATCTTGGTGTAGTAGATTACGGGCTTTCAAAGCTTACCCAATTCATTTACTAGGAAAGGGCGTATTATGGCGAAAAAGTGGTATGTAGTCCATACCTATTCGGGTTTTGAGAAACGTGTGAAGACCCTTCTTGAAGAGAAGGTCAGAAACTCAAATCTCGAAGACCAGATAGAAGACGTGCTTATCCCCACGGAAGACGTAGTAGAGCTGAAGAAAGGCAAAAAGAAAATCAGCAAAAAGAAAACCTTCCCCGGCTATATCCTCGTACACATGGAAATGAGCACGGAAAACTGGCATGTTGTCAAAAACATACCTAAAGTTACCGGCTTTGTGGGAGGAATAAATCCTGTTCCCATCCCCGAAGAAGACGTAAAAGCAATGATTGACCTCGCTAAATCACAGGCTCCCCGAATGACCGCAAAATATGTCAAAGATGACAAAGTTGAGGTTATTGACGGACCGTTCAACGGATTTATCGGAACTGTTGACGAGGTTAACCCTGATAAAGAGAAAGTTCGCGTTATCGTGAGCATTTTCGGAAGACAAACGCCCGTAGAACTGGACTATCTGCAAGTAAAAAGAGTCGGATAGTCCGGGAGGTTATAAATGGCCAAAAAAGTACTTGGACAGCTTAAACTTCAGGTTCCGGCCGGCAAGGCTAACCCTTCACCCCCAATCGGTCCCGCTCTGGGTCAGAGAGGGGTGAACATAATGGAATTCTGCAAGTCGTTTAACGCTGCAACCCAGAACATGGGAGATTACATTATCCCTGTTCAGCTCACAATTTTTGAAGACAGAAGCTTCACTTTTGTTCTCAAAACTCCTCCTGTTACTCAGCTTATCAAAAAAGAGCTGAAGATTAACAGCGGCAGCAGCAATCCTAAAAAGGATAAGGTCGGCAAACTCACAAGGGAACAGCTTGTAAGAATCGCCGAGCACAAACTTCCTGACTTCAACACCAAAAACATTGATGAAGCAGTTAAGATTGTTGCAGGTTCCGCACGCAGCATGGGTGTGGAAGTAGAGCTTTAATAAGCTCTTGTACAAATTTGTATGTTGCATCAGTGCGGTTTTCCGCATGAATGCACGGAGTCATTAACATGGCAAAAGGGAAACAGTACCAGGCTGCTTCCGAGAAGGTAGACTGCGAAAAGCTCTACGACCTGGAAGAGGCAATTGCCCTCGCAAAAGAAGTCGCATTCGCGAAGTTCGATGAAACTGTCGACATCGCAGTGAAGCTCGGAGTAAACCCCAAACACGCAGATCAGATGGTGAGGGGCTCAGTCAGTCTGCCTAACGGAACAGGTAAGACCGTGAGAGTGCTTGCATTCGCAAAAGGCGATAAAGCCAAAGAAGCGAAAGATGCAGGTGCAGATATTGTCGGTGATGAGGAACTTGTTGAAAAGGTTCAGGGCGGCTTTATGGATTTCGATAAAGTTGTCGCAACACCTGACATGATGGCTCTCGTCGGTAAGCTCGGACGTGTACTCGGACCGAGAGGACTTATGCCTAACCCCAAAGTGGGTACGGTAACGCCTAACATAGGTAACGTGGTGAAAGAACTCAAAGCGGGTATGATTGAGTTCCGTGTTGATAAAAACGGTATCATCCACGCTATCGTAGGCAAAAAAAGCTTCGACTCTCAGAAACTTTTTGAGAACGTCAAGGCACTTCTGGAAACTCTCGTACGTCTTAAGCCTTCAACAGCTAAAGGACAGTACGTAAGAGGGATCACAGTTTCTACCACAATGGGACCCGGCGTTAAGGTAGACCACCAGAAAGTGATTAACACACTTTAAGCACACAATCTGGTTTAAGAAGCAGGTGTCTGCGGAGTTTTCCACAGCGTAAGTCCTGCGGAGATCGGTTGAGATAGAATATCTAACCGTCTTAGAGCAAAGAATTTTCCAGTGGCACAGCAATGTGTCCGCGCCCGCTTATTTGCTTCTGCAAAGTGCGAGTGTGTACGAGAATCCTGCTGGATGTACGGGTTTTCGTTATTCGGTAGGAGGTACAGTGATGTACCGACGCCGTGCGCAGCGTAGCTTTGCTTCTGCAAAGCGCGAGCGTGTACGGAAATCCGACAGGATGTACGGATTTTCGTTATTAAATGGAGGACAGCGTGACAAGAGAAGAGAAAAAACAGTATGTTCAACAGCTTACTGAAGAAATCAAAACAAGTGATGCGCTGTTCTTGGCAAATTATAAAGGACTGACTTTCCCTCAGCTTACTGCTATCAGAACTGCGGTGAAAGAAAAAGGCAGCGATTTTAAAGTCGTCAAGAACACACTTGTCAAAATCGCTCTGCACAACAACGGAATTGAGTCTCTCGATGAGACACTCAAACTCTGCACGGCCTGCACCATCGTAAACGGTGATGTTGCCGCTGTCGCCAAGGATATGAAAAAATTCGCCAAAGATTACGACAAGTTCGAAATTAAAGGCGGTTACCTTGACGGCAACCTTCTCTCCGGAGAAGACGTGAACAGACTTGCTGACCTTCCTTCAAGGGAAGTGCTCCTCGGAAGAGTGCTTGCTACGATGAACGCTCCTGCGTCCAACTTCGTGTCACTCCTCAGCAACGTTCCCCGCAGCTTCCTGAATGTGCTTAATGCGATCAAAGATCAAAAACAAAGTTAATGGAGGACTTAAATGTCTGTAACTAAAGAACAAGTAGTTGAATTTATATCAAATATGACAGTAATCGAGCTCGCAGACTTCGTTAAAGAACTTGAAGACAAGTTCGGCGTTTCCGCTGCTGCTCCCGTTGCTATGATGGCTGGCCCCGCTGTTGCTGCTGAAGCTGCAGTAGTTGAAGAGCAGACAGAGTTCACCGTTATCCTCAAAGACGGCGGCGAGAAAAAAGTTCAGGTTATTAAAGTTGTTCGTGAACTTACCAACCTCGGACTTAAAGAAGCTAAAGCACTCGTTGACGGCGCTCCCGCTCCCGTTAAAGAGGGCGTTTCCAAAGAGGAAGCTGCTTCTATCAAAGCTAAACTTGAAGAAGCCGGCGGTACTGCTGAAGTTAAGTAATTACTTCTTAAATCAGGAAAAACTTGATCAGTATAAATCGGGGGCGCAAGTAGCGCCCCCATGCCTTCTTTAACATTTAGCGGATACATCCCACAGGTGATAAAATATGGATTCAACTAGAAAGCCTATTGAGAGAGTCAGTTTCTCAAAAATCCAGAAAGTAATTGATATGCCCGACCTTATAGAGGTTCAGAAGCGCTCTTATGTTGAGTTCCTTCAGGAAGGAGTTCCTACAGACGAGAGAGAACAGAAGGGTCTTGATGAAGTATTCAGGGAAATCTTTCCGATCACCGACTTTAATGAAACATCAGTTCTTGAATATATCAGTTATACTCTTGAAAAACCCAAATACACGCCCAGAGAAGCAATCGACAGAAGCACGACCTTCGCAGCTCCGCTGAAAGTGAAAGTGCGTCTTGTCAATTATGATATAAATGAAGAATCAGAAGAAAAACTCGTCAACTCCGCAAAAGAGTCCGAGGTTTATCTCTGCGACATCCCCCTGATGACAGACAGAGGAACCTTTGTGATAAACGGCGTTGAGAGGGTTATCGTGAGCCAGCTTCACCGCTCGCCGGGAATATTCTTCGAAGATATTACGGCGTCCAAAAGCGTTGTGGAGAAACACCTTTACAGTGCGAGAATCATCCCCTACAGAGGTTCATGGATAGATTTTGACTTCGATGCGAAAAACGTAATGTACGTCCGTATCGATAAGAAAAGAAAAATACCCGTTACCGTTCTGCTCAAAGCACTCGGCATGACCGAACTTAACATCCTCAACACTTACTACGACATGGTTAATGTGCGTGTTGAACCGAACGGAAACATGACAAAGGACTACAACGAAGCTCATGTTGTGGGTCAGAGAAACAGCCTTGATATAACCGATGAAAACGGCGAAGTAATTGTCAAGGCTAACCATAAAATAACAAAAGCGGCCAGAAAAAGAATTTCCGCAGCGAAGATCACCCGTATCCCCATAACCCTTGAGGATATACTTGACACCTTCTTCGGCGAGGACATAGTCAGCGAAGACGGCGAAGTGGTTCTTGAAGCCGGTGCTCCGGTTACGGAAGAAGCTTTTGAAAAGCTTGCGGAAAACGGCATAAACGAGTTCAAGGTTCTGTTTATCGACAGACAGTCCTCTGACAGCATTATCCGTGACATTCTGTACGTTGACAAAGTAAAAACTCAGGAAGAGGCTCTTATCGAGATTTACAGAAAGCTCCGCCCCGGCGAACCTGCCACAGCGGAAACTGCAAGATCTCTTTTCGACAACCTTTTCTTTAATTCTAAACGCTACGATCTCTCAAGGGTCGGACGCCTTAAGATAAATAAAAGACTTGGTCTCAGCATAAACCTTGACCACACCACTCTGACCAAGGAAGACATAGTCGAAACCGTGCGCGTGCTTGAAAACATCCGTAAAGGCATAGCAAATGTGGATGACATTGACCACCTCGGCCACAGAAGGGTGAGGGCAGCAGGCGAGCAGCTCCAGAACCATATCAGGATCGGCCTTGCCAGAATGGAGAAAACCGTTAAGGAAAGAATGAGTATTCAGGATATTGAGGATCTCACTCCTCAGGATCTTCTGAATGCGAAACCCCTCAGCGCGTCCATCAAGGAATTTTTCGGAAGCTACCAGCTTTCCCAGTTCATGGATCAGACAAACCCTCTGAGCGAAATTACGCACAAGAGAAGGCTGTCTGCCCTCGGACCCGGCGGTCTTAACCGTGACAGAGCAGGGTTTGAAGTCCGTGACGTTCATACATCACACTACGGAAGGATATGCCCCATTGAGACACCTGAGGGCCCGAACATCGGTCTTATCACGTCTCTGACGACATATTCCAAAATAAATGAATTCGGCTTCATTGAAACGCCTTACAGAAAAGTTTCGGACGGCGTTGTAACTAATGAGGTTGTGTACATGTCCGCAATTGAGGAAGAGGATTTCTATATAGCTCAGGCTAACGCTCTTCTTGATAAGGATAACAAATTCGTCAGGGAATACATAGCTGCAAGGTACATGGGCGAATCTCTCCAGACTCCCCGTGAAAACATCCAGTATATGGACGTTTCACCGAAACAGATAGTTTCAGTTTCATCAGCGCTTATCCCCTTCCTTGAGCATGACGATGCGAACAGGGCTCTCATGGGTTCAAACATGCAGCGTCAGGGTGTGCCTCTTATCCGTACCGATTCCCCCATAGTGGGAACAGGCATGGAGATGAAATGCGCAATTGACTCAGGCGCTGTTGTAATCGCAGAGCATGCCGGTATTGTGGACTTTGTTGACGCGGTTAAGATAGTTGTCCGCTACAACGAAAAAGACGATTTCGGCGTGGATATATACGACCTGGTTAAGTACAGAAGATCAAACCAGGACACCTGCATAAACTTCAAGCCTATAGTTGATAAAGGCGACATAGTGAAAAAAGGGGACATCCTCGCGGGCGGCCCCGCGACACAGGGCGGAGAGCTTGCTCTCGGACGCAACATCGTCGTGGCGTTCATGCCTTGGATGGGCTACAACTACGAAGACTCCATCCTTATTTCACAGAAAGTCGTTAAAGAGGATGCCTACACTTCAATCCACATCGAAGTTTTCGAAGTTGAAGCAAGGGATACCAAACTCGGACCGGAAGAGATCACATCAGATATTCCCAACGTAAGCGACGAGGCTCTGAAAGACCTCGACGAAAGCGGGATCATCCGTGTGGGCGCGAAGGTTAAACCCGGCGATATACTTGTGGGTAAAGTGACTCCCAAGGGCGAAACTCAGGCTACCCCCGAAGAAAAACTCCTCAGAGCAATCTTCGGTGAGAAAGCAGGCGATGTTAAAGACGCTTCGCTGAGAGTTCCCCCCAGTATAAAAGGTACGGTTATCGGCGTTCAGGTAATGACCAGACGCGGTATAGATAAAGACAGCCGTACCGAAATTATCGAAATGAAAGAGTACGCGGACATCAAAAAGGACTATGAACGTTCTATCCGCGCTCTTGAAGATGCAAGAAAGGCGAAAATTATCTCCATTCTTGCCGGTAAGAAACTTATAGACGCTTTTAAAGGCGAAAAAATAAGCCTCGACTCAGGTACGGTTGTTAAGGCGGAAGAGCTTAAAGGGCTTGACTACACTGACCTTGTGAACCTTCCCATCGAAGGCAGAAGAGACTTTGAAGAGCAGCTCGTAGGCATCAACAACGTTTACTTCAAAAAAGTGAAGGATGCAGAAGAGCTCTACAAAGACAGGAAAAAGAAGGTCGAGAAAGGGGACGAACTTCCCGCTGGCGTTCTTAAATCCGTAAAAGTCTATGTAGCTATCAAAAGAAAGCTCAGCGTGGGCGATAAAATGGCCGGCCGCCACGGTAACAAAGGGGTTGTGTCCAGAATCCTCCCCGAAGAGGATATGCCTTACCTTCCCGACGGAACACCTGTGGAAGTGGTTCTCAACCCGCTTTCAGTTCCTTCAAGGATGAACATAGGGCAGATTCTTGAAACCCACCTCGGCTGGGCGGGCAAAGCCCTCGGCGTGAAGTTCTCAACTGAGGTCTTCGACAGCGCACGTGAGAGCGATATTAAGGAAATGCTCACCAAGGCAGGCTTTCAGGAGGATGGACAGACTATCCTTTATGACGGAAGAACAGGCGAGCGATTCGATCAGGAAGTTACAGTGGGCGTTATGTACTACATGAAGCTCCACCACCTTGTTGATACAAAAATCCACGCCCGTTCAACAGGCCCGTACTCACTCGTCACTCAGCAGCCACTCGGCGGTAAAGCCCAGTTCGGCGGTCAGCGTCTCGGTGAGATGGAGGTCTGGGCTCTGGAAGCATACGGCGCGGCGAACATACTTCAGGAAATGCTCACCGTTAAATCGGATGACGTGGAAGGAAGAACAACTGTTTACGAATCAATCGTAAACGGAAACTTCAGCTTCTCGCCGAGCATGCCGGAGTCATTTAACGTACTTATAAAAGAGCTTCAGGGTCTTGCACTGGATCTTGAGCTTATGACGCTTGATAATTTACCCGAAGATGAATCGGACGGACAGGGTTCCGCCGATAGCAGGGAGGACTCATAATTATGAAGAAGAGTACTCTTTTTGACGAAAAATCACATGTGTTTTTCGACTCTATAGCAATACGCATAGCAAGCCCCGACAAGATCAGAACATGGTCCTCCGGGGAGGTTACAAAGCCTGAAACGATCAACTACCGTACCTTCAAACCTGAAAGGGACGGTCTGTTCTGCGCAAAAATCTTCGGACCCGTGAAGGACTGGGAATGTCTCTGCGGTAAATACAAGAGGATGAAGCACAGAGGAATAGTCTGCGAAAAGTGCGGCGTTGAAGTCATTCAGTCCAAAGTGAGAAGGGAGAGAATGGGTCATATCGACCTTGCTTCCCCCGTGTGCCACATATGGTTCTTCAAAGGCACGCCCAGCAGGATAGGCTCACTCCTTGACTTAAGCATCAAGGACATTGAACGCATTATCTATTTCGAGTCATATATTGTCACCAATCCGAAAGACACTCCCCTCAAAGAGAAGGAGCTTCTTACGGAAGACCACTACCGCAGGGCAGTGGACGAGTACGGCCCCAATGCATTCGTTGCCAAAATAGGCGCGGAGGCTATCAAGGATCTGCTCAAGCAGGTGGATCTTGATATTCTTCTCCTTGAACTTAAGGAAGATCTGAGAGACACCACCAGCATGCAGAAGAAACTGAAGCTCGCCAAACGCCTCAGAGTTGTTGAAGCTTTCCGTAAAAGCGGCAACAGACCTGAGTGGATGGTTCTGGACGTAATCCCCGTGATTCCGCCTGAGCTTCGCCCCCTTGTTCCCCTTGACGGCGGAAGGTTTGCCACAAGCGACCTTAACGACCTCTACAGAAGGGTAATAAACAGGAACAACCGTCTTAAAAAGCTCATGGAGCTTAACGCGCCTGAAATCATCATCCGAAACGAAAAAAGGATGCTTCAGGAAGCGGTTGACGCACTGTTTGACAACGGCAGGAGAGGCAGGGTAATCCGCAGCTCCAACAAACGCCCCCTTAAATCACTTTCCGATATGATTAAAGGAAAGCAGGGACGTTTCCGTCAGAACCTTCTCGGTAAAAGGGTGGACTACTCCGGACGTAGCGTTATTGTTGCCGGACCCCATCTTAAAATGCACCAGTGCGGTATACCGAAGCTTATGGCTCTTGAGCTTTTCAAACCCTTCCTTTACTACAAGCTGGAAAAGGAAAGGGGCATAGCCTCCACCATAAAACAGGCGAAAAGAATGGTGGAAGAGCAGAGACCAGAAGTGTGGGATGTTCTGGAAGAGGTTATCAGGGAACACCCTGTTCTCCTTAACCGTGCGCCTACGCTCCACAGGCTCGGTATTCAGGCGTTTGAACCTATGCTGGTTGAAGGCAAGGCGATTCAGCTTCACCCCCTCGTATGCCCCGCATTCAACGCGGACTTCGATGGTGACCAGATGGCTGTTCACGTGCCTCTGTCTTATGAGGCGCAGCTTGAGGCAAGAACCCTCATGCTTGCCTGCTACAACATCCTTTCCCCTGCACACGGAAAGCCTCTGGCTGTTCCCACGCAGGATATGGTTCTCGGTATATACTACCTGACACGCGGCGCGAGAAACGCCAAGGGCGCAGGCAAAATCTTCTCCTCACCTAAAGAGGTAAGAATAGCCTACGATCAGGGTCAGCTTGATATTCACGCCGAGATTAAGGTCAGGATAAACGGCAAACGCTATGACACTGTAACGGGAAGGATCATCCTTTTCGAAATAGTGCCTGCCGGAATAGACTTTGATATTGTTAACCAGCTTTTCACCAAAAAAGACCTGGTTAAGCTCGTTGACTATATATATAAGAAGCTCGGCAACTACCACACGGTAGAGTTCCTTGACAACCTGAAAAACCTCGGTTTTGCTCAGGCGTGCAGGGCCGGTTTCTCCATATGTCTTGACGACCTTATAATACCTCAGGAAAAACCTGAGCTGATCAATGCTGCCATGCAGAAAGTGCGCGAAATTGAAGAGCACTACCGCGAGGGTGCGCTGACTTCAGGCGAGCGTTACAACCAGATAATCGACGTTTGGTCCACAACCAACGACAAAGTCACTGAGAAAATGATGAAAACCATTGAGACTCAGGGCGGCGATAAATCAAAAGAATACAAAAGAGACCGTTTCTACAACGCCATACACGTAATGGCGCACTCAGGAGCGAGAGGTTCAAAAGCACAGATAAGCCAGCTTGCAGGGATGAGAGGTCTTATGGCCAAACCCTCAGGAGAGATTATCGAGACGCCCATTACCTCAAACTTCCGTGAGGGGCTTACGGTTCTCCAGTACTTCATCTCCACACACGGTGCAAGGAAAGGTCTTGCGGATACCGCTCTTAAAACGGCGAACTCCGGTTACCTTACCAGAAGGCTTGTGGACGTTGCTCAGGACGTTATCATCAGCGAAGAGGACTGCGGAACAATACGCGGTATCGAAATTTCCGCCCTTATGGAAGGAACGGAAGCTGTTGAACCCCTTGGTGAGCGTATCCTTGGCCGCTACACTCTGGAAGATGTGTACGACCCGATCACTGATGATCTGATAGTTGAAGGCAACAGCCTTATAACTGAGGATCTCGTGGAAAAGATCGAGGCCTCAGGTCTTGACAGGGTAAAAGTGCGTTCGGTTCTTACCTGCGAATCCGAGCACGGCATATGCCGCCAGTGCTACGGCCTTGATCTCGCCACAAGACGTATTGTCGAAGTCGGTGAGGCAGTGGGTACAATAGCAGCACAGTCAATCGGTGAACCCGGTACGCAGCTTACGATGAGGACATTCCACATCGGCGGTGCGGCATCCTCATCAGCCGAGCAGTCGAGCCTTAACGCCAAATTCGGCGGAACCATCAGGTTCGATGACATGAAAACTGTTCTGAACAGGGAAGGCTTCCCCGTAGTTCTTAACCGTAACGGCTCTCTCCAGATTCTTGATAAATCTGAAAGAGTCCTTGAAAAATATAACATAGCATACGGAACCAAACTGCTTGTGAAAGACGGCGCCACGGTTAAACAGGGCGACCTGATAGCCGAGTGGGACCCCTATGTTGCGGTAATCCTTACGGAATACCCCGGCCGTGTTGCTTTCGGCGATATAGTCGAGGGCGAAACGCTTAAAGAGGAGATCGACCCCATCACAGGTCTTTCCCAGAAGGTTATCATCGCCAACACAAGAGGCAAAAAACAGCCCCGTGTGTCCATTAAAGGCGATGACAACAAAACGATCCAGCGCTACATCCTCCCCATCGGGGCTCTGCTTCAGGTGGATGAGGGCGATATGATCGAGCCCGGCGATGTAGTTGCGAAAATACCCAGAGAAACCACTAAAACAAAAGATATTACAGTGGGTCTTCCCAGGGTTGCTGAACTCTTCGAAGCGAGAAGACCGAAAGATCCCGCAGTTATTGCAGAGATCGACGGTATAGTGAGCATAGAGAACACCGCGCGCGGTCTTCGTAAACTCACCATCGAAAACGAAGAGACAGGCGTTAAGAAAACATACAGCATTTCCGTTCAGCGTTATATCAACGTCCACGACGGTGACAGGGTAAAAGCCGGTGAATCTCTCATCGACGGTCTTGTGAACCCCCACGATATTCTGGCTGTTCTCGGCGAGGATGCTCTCCAGAGATATATAGTGGATGAGATTCAGGAAGTTTACCGTAAACAGGGTGTTGCGATTAACGATAAGCACATCGAGACAATCGTTCGCCAGATGCTGAAAAAAGTTGTGATAGAAGAACCCGGCGACTCTGAGTTTATGCCTAATGAAGAGGTTTACAAGGCAGAGTTCGCTGCTGAATACCAGAGACTGGTGGCAGCGGGGCTCACTCCTCCTTCGGGCAAGGCAGTGCTTCAGGGGATCACAAAAGCGGCTCTTAATACACAGAGCTTCTTCTCCGCAGCCTCCTTCCAGGAGACAACGCGCGTCCTCACCGATGCGGCTTGCTCCGGAAAAATGGATGAGCTCAGAGGGCTTAAAGAGAACGTTATCATCGGTAAGCTTATACCGGCGGGAACGGGCTCCAAGTTCATCCAGAGCAAAAAGTTCAAATTTATCAATCCTGCAAAATAACATAAGGGGCCGCCTCAAAAGGGCGGCCTTTTCTTTTTCAAGAAAACAGTTTTCTTTTCATTCTCATTGTGCTAATAAAACAGGCTCATCTTAAATGCCCGTCCGGACGGGAATTTCACACTGAATATCCTTTGGTAAAACTTCTTGACATTGTACAAAAGCATTGCTACTATTCTTGCTCTTTCGCCCTGAATGTATAGTTGCGCTCAAAATGCGCTCTAAAGCTTCAAAGGCTTGGTAATTGAGGCTGCATAAAGATTTTAAAGTTAAATTACAAAGTAGGGACGGCAAGAAATTACAGTTGGCCGTTCACGTAAGATTTGAGTTTGATAGAAACTCACAAGAATTTTGGAGGTGCTAGGTGCCTACTTTGAACCAATTGGTCAGAAAAGGAAGAAAACAGGTCCTTAAAAAGACCAAATCTCCTGCATTGCAGGGCAACCCCCAGAGAAGGGGAGTTTGCACCAGAGTGTATACTACTACACCGAAAAAACCCAACTCGGCTCTTAGAAAAGTCGCAAGGGTAAGGCTTACGTCAGGTATCGAGGTAACAGCGTATATTCCCGGTATCGGCCACAACCTTCAGGAACACTCAGTTGTTCTCGTAAGGGGCGGAAGGGTAAAAGACCTTCCCGGTGTGCGCTACAAAATCGTTCGCGGCGCGCTTGATACAGACGGCGTTAAGGACAGGAAAAAATCCCGCTCCAAATACGGCGTTAAGAAACCGAAATAAGGTGATAGGAAATGGCAAGAAGAAGAGTTGCTAAAAGGCGTGAGGTAAATATCGACCCTATTTACAAGGACGCGATTGTTACCAAATTCATCAACATCCTCATGCTTGACGGAAGAAAATCCGTTGCAGAAAGAGTTTTTTATGAAACGATCGATACTATCGGCCAGAAAACCGGCGAAAACGGCATAGATGTTTTCAGAAAAGCTATCGAAAATGTTAAGCCTCAGCTTGAAGTTAAATCAAGAAGAGTGGGCGGCGCAACTTATCAGGTTCCCATCGAAGTGCGTCCCTTAAGAAAACAGGCTCTCAGCATCAAATGGATCATTGCTGCTGCAAGAAGCAAAAAAGAAAGAACCATGGTAGACCGTCTTGCAGGTGAACTCATCGATGCCGCAGGCGGAAAAGGTATTGCTTTCAAAAAGAAAGAAGATACCCACAGAATGGCAGAAGCTAACAGAGCTTTCGCTCACTTCAGATGGTAAGGGAGGGTTAGGTGGAAAAAACTATACCATTAAACCTTCAGCGTAACATCGGTATCATGGCTCACATTGATGCCGGTAAAACCACAACCACTGAAAGAATTCTTTTCTATACAGGTATGTCACACAAAATCGGTGAGGTACATGACGGCGGAGCCACTACCGACTGGATGGAGCAGGAGAAAGAGCGTGGTATCACGATCACTTCAGCGACAGTACAGTGCTTCTGGAACAACCACCGCATTAACGTTATCGATACACCCGGACACGTTGACTTCACAATCGAAGTTGAGCGTTCACTTAAGGTTCTTGACGGTGCTGTTACTGTTTTATGTGCAGTGGGCGGCGTTCAGCCTCAGACTGAAACTGTCTGGAGACAGGCAGACAAGTACGGCGTTCCCCGTATCATTTTCGTTAATAAAATGGACAGATCCGGTTCTGACTACTTCAAAGTTCTGAGTGATATTAAGTCGAAACTCGGCGCTAATCCCCTTCCCATACAGCTCCCCATGGGCGCTGAAGACGCTTTTGAGGGCATAATAGACCTCGTTAAAATGCAGTCAGTAACATGGGACGGAGAGCAGCTCGGAGCTAAATACACTTACAGCGACATTCCCGCTAATCTTCTTGAGCAGGCGAAAGAATACCGTGAAAAACTCATGGATGCTGTTTGCGAATTAGATGACGATCTTATGAACAAGTACTTCGAAGGCGAAGAGATAACCGAAGCTGAAATCATCGCAGGTCTCAGAAAAGGCTGCATCGGACGCAAGTTCATACCTGTGACATGCGGAACTGCTTTCAAAAACAAAGGTGTTCAGACTCTTCTGAACGCGGTTGTTGATCTTCTCCCCAGCCCCATCGACATTCCCCCCATAAAAGGGAAAAGCATGAGCGGCGACGGCGAAATCGAAAGAAAAGCTGATGACAGTGAGCCTTTTGCTGCTCTCGCATTCAAGATTATGACTGACCCCTACATGGGACAGCTTACATACTTCAGGGTATATTCAGGCTGCCTTGAAGCAGGTAACTATACTCTTAACTCCACTAAGGACAAAAAAGAGCGTATAGGCCGTCTTGTAAAAATGCAGGCTAACAAACGTGAGGAAATAAAAGAGATTCACGCTGGCGATATTTGTGCGACAGTTGGTCTTAAATACACTACCACAGGCGACACTCTCTGCGATGAGAACAAACCTGTAATTCTTGAATCAATGGAGTTCCCTGAGCCCGTTATTTCGGTTGCCATCGAACCCAAAAGCAAGAACGATCAGGATAAGCTTTCCATAGCTCTCGGCAAACTTGCTTCAGAAGACCCCTCTTTCAGAGTTAAGGTTGATGAGGAAACAGGCCAGACAGTTATTTCCGGTATGGGTGAGCTTCACCTTGAAATCATCGTTGACAGGCTTATGAGAGAATTCAAAGTAGAAGCCAACGTGGGTAACCCCCAGGTTGCATACCGCGAAACTTTCAGAAAATCTGTCAAAACTGAAGGGAAATACATCAAGCAGACAGGCGGCAGAGGCCAGTATGGTCACGTTTGGCTTGAGATTGCTCCCCTCGCACCCGGAGAAGGCTTCCAGTTCGTCAACAATATTGTCGGCGGTACTGTTCCGAAGGAATATATCCCCGCAGTACAGAAAGGTATTGAAGAAGCTCTTGAATCAGGCGTTTCCGCAGGCTTCCCCGTTGTTGACTGCAAAGCGACGCTTACCGACGGTTCATACCACGATGTCGACTCTAACGAGATGGCATTCAAAATTGCCGGTTCAATGGCTTTCAAAGCCGGTATGAGAAATGCAGATCCCGTTATACTTGAGCCTATCATGAAAGTTGAAGTTGTATCTCCCGATGAATACACGGGTGATGTAATGGGTGACCTCAGCTCAAGAAGAGGCAAGATCGAAGGTATGGAAATGAGAGGTTCCGCTCAGGTAATCAACTGCTTCGTGCCCCTTAAGGAAATGTTCGGTTATTCAACAAATCTCCGTTCAATAACTCAGGGACGCGCAACTTACAGCATGCAGTTTGACCACTATGAGCAGGTTCCCAACAGCGTAGCTGAAGAAATTAAGAAAGCTAATTCATAAGAATAGAGAATATTAGGAGGAATACAGATGGCTAAAGCTAAGTTTGCTAGAACGAAGCCCCACGTCAACGTAGGAACAA
>NZ_JAJAPB010000022.1 GCF_026226615.1 Geovibrio ferrireducens | reverse complement strand
TTTGCAAGGCGCGAGCGTGTGGCAAAATCTGACAGGATGTGCAGATTTTGGTTGTAAGTCAGCTCAGGCTGAGAGATTAAAGGAAGCCGGACTGTAACAAGCTCATCTGAATATGAGTTGTTTTGCGGGTGAAAGCGCAGTAAGTGTCATCCTGAACCCGTAGGGTGAAGGATCTCATGTATTGAGAGACTCTTCGCTACGGCTCAGAGTGACACAAAAGAGTGGGCTTGGTTTCCTTAATAGATATTCTGCGGAACAGAACTGACAGGATGTGCAGATTTTGGTTGTTATAAGGGGGAGCATACACTCCCCTTGTTTTCTTTACAGTAAAACCTTTCAGGTTATTGAAGTTAAAAGTAATATGCTGCGCCTAAGCCCAGTGTGCGTCCTTTTGAGGGCATACCGATAACCACTTCCGAACCGTCCACGGCAGATACGCCGTAATACCATCCGTACAGATCATAGCGTTCATCCAGAAGGTTGTCTCCCCAAACATAGAGTTCCAGCCCGCCATTCATTATCCCGACGCGGGCATCAAGTTTGTGGTATGAGTCAAATTGGAAGTTGTCAGCGGGGTCACCGGAGCGGGAACCGACATACCTCTCTGTAAGTTTAGAGAAGAACACGGGCTCCTTCATACCGAGGAATGAAGGCAGGTTGTGGAAATATGAGACAGACAAGGTTCCGCTCCACTCAGGGGTATCGGGCACTTTGTTTCCTTTTTCAGAGCCGGAGGAGCTTCCTTCAGGTATGGATTTTATCTTTGTATCCGTATAGCCTACACCAGCGTTAATAAGGAATCTGCCCAATTTGGCGTAACCTTCAAGCTCAACACCTTTTGATTCAGTGTCAAAGTTTTCCACATCGCTGGCGTTGATTGAGTAGTTGTATACAAGAACATGGTCGTCTTTATTGTCGTTGTAAAACACAGCTCCGTTCAGCCCAAATCTGCGGTCTGCGGATTCGTATTTGAAGCCCAGTTCATAGCTGTCAACTTCTGCTTCACTGTAGTAGCGGTCTTCTCTTGTTCCGGTGATGAAGCCTGTTGCCCATTCATTGAATCCGGCTGTTTTATGCCCTCTGGAGTAAACTCCGTAGATATTTACTTCCTTTGTAAGCTCATAGCTGATTGCCGCACGTCCTGTCATGAAGTTATCATCAATTTCGCCGCTGTCATTTGCGGTGCGGATTGTGCTGGGGTTAGAGGGATTAGCCGCCCAGTTGGCTTCGTACTCCTTTTTTTCCCAAGTATATCTGAGGCCGCCTGTAAGCTTAATTCTTTCTGTTACCGGGTAAGTCATTTCTCCGAAAACAGCCTGACTTCTTGTTTTGAAATTGACATCCATCTCTGCGTTGAAAGTGTAACTTGGCTGGAACGTGCTCCAAGCGTCTGTATTTATAAGGTCGCGGTCGGAGTAGAAGTAGTTTACTCCGGTAACCCAGAAAACTTTATCCTGCGGTTTTGATGAAAGGCGGAACTCCTGATCAAAAGCGGTGTTTTCGTTGATAACGGTTCTGCTTCCATTACCTGTTACACCTCTTTGTTTTCTGAACAGTACGCCGTCATAAAGAAACTGCTTTGCAGTTGATTCCGCATCAGCATACCCTGTTACAGATGTGAAAAGAGCCTTTGAAAAGCGGTGCTTAACCTCAAGGGTGTATCTGTTTGTATCCTTATCCGCATCGGAAGAGTCCTTGGGGATGTCAACCTCCTGTTTGTCGTCATAGGGCATAAGTACACGGAATTCGGGACGGTTGTTGACCTCTTCATATCCGGCGATGAAGGTAACTTCTGTCTTGGATGATGGTTCCCACAGGAGCGTTCCTCGGACTGCCAGATCGCGGGGTTTGCTGACCGGCTCGTCCGTCTGGTAGTATTTCACCTGATTATCATAGCCTGAATATCTGGCTGCAAGCCTTGCACTGAGTTTTTCAGTGAGAGAGCCGCTGACTGCGCCTTCGGTGAGGAAGGTGTTGTCATCGCCGTATTCGCCTCTTATGTAGCCTTCAAACTCCTTGGTGGGTTTCTTGCTGATAATATTAATCGCGCCAGATTGGCTGTTGCGCCCCATGAGGGTTCCCTGAGGTCCTTTGAGAATTTCGACACGTTCAATATCCATAGTGCTGAGTGTGGCTGTTCCGGCGTTGTTCGGCACACCGTCAATATTGATTATTACCGATGTATCATCAGGGCTGACCTGCTGGAGAGAGCCCACGCCGCGCATACGCACTATTCTGGTTTCCACCCCTCCGTATGTGCTGGTCTCCACCCCGACTGTCTGCTTGAGCATATCTTCAAAGTTTTTTACTCCTCTGTTTGTAAGCTCATTACCGTCAATCACTGACAGGCTGAAAGGAACATCTTTCGCTGATTCCTCGCCTTTTCTCGCTGTTACCGTGACATTATCAAGCTTGTAAATGCTGTCATCCGCATGCGCATGTGCGGGCAGTATCACCGCCGCTGCGAGCAGAGTGCCGAAAAGTTTTCTGCTGAGCATAAAATATAAACCTCCCTGAAAATGAATCTTATCAGGACATGCACTGACACAACTGAACAAACAGTGTCTAAAGGTGTGTAGCCTGATAATCTTCCTCTAACTTAATTATATTGATTTAAGTTAGACGATAATAAATCGGGTGATGCGGGATTAACTACCTAAGGAGGGATTATAAATACACGAAAACCTAAATCATCCGTGTCTGGCTTTGGACACAAGTTCTGATCTGAACAGGCTGCGTCTTTCGGAAAGGAATTTGCCCGGCGTGATTCCGTAATGCCTGCGGAAAAGTTCAATGAAGTGGCTTACATTTGTGTAGCCCAGATCCCATGCAGCATCACTCACGCTGTATTTGCCGCTGTCCAGCATCTCCCTTGCTTTTTCCATGCGCTTTTCTGTTAAAAAGCCGTAAACAGTGGTTCCGAAGACCTCTTTGAACCCGTTCTTGAGTTTGAATGAGTTTAACCCTGATACCTTTGAGAGATAGAGGAGGGAGGGCGGGCTGGCGAGGTTCTCTGTCAGTATGCGCCCCGCATTCAGCAGAAGTTCAACATCCGCAGGCTGGAGCACGCTTTTCTGTCTGCTCTGTATTCTTGTGTCAAGCTGCTCAAGGCTGAGAGTAACAGCTTCGTACAGTTTGGATATTTCATTTATTCTGCACGGCAGATCAGATGTCTTCTTATTTATGAAGTCGTGCAGGATGAGGCTTATTTCCTTGGTTATGCTCCCTTTGTGCAGGAATATGCTGTCCTTAGGGATGCCTGTGATGCTGTCAAGGCTGTTTTCCGCTGCCGGGCGGCTGCTCACGAGACTTCTGAACCTCAGAGGCACAACAAACATATTAACCGCCATGTATCTCTGCCTTCCGTCAATGATGGAAACTCCGTCAACATTAGGCATATACGCTATGCTGTACTCTCCCTGTTTCAGGGTGTATTCATGTTTCATCCCGTTTTTTGAAACGCTGAAGAAGGCTGAACCCTCAAGGCAGAATATAAAGCCCAGCGGGCTGTTTGATGTTGCAAATTCAGTACGCAGACCATCCCCTGCGGGAACATCCATCGCGTAGTATCCTATCTCAGGGGTAAGCAGATATTCTCCGGCGTATTCAAGGTAAGGGGATGTGCTCTGGTCGGAGTCGCTGCCCTTATGCCTAACAGATTCATTTGCCGGAACCGGAACTTTATTTATCATGCATAATTACCGTTGTTTTATAATTCTAACTATATTAGTCTATCTTTAGGTGACAGTCAACCGGTTTCGCTTTATTTTGTCTAACTGCTTGCCATAAGGGTTTTGTTATAGTAAACATGAACCGCAGCAAAAAATACGAGGTGCTGAACAGGATGACTGCCGCCGCTCTGTTTAAGGAGATTCAGACTATTATTCCGGTGCGATCTGATGCGCTGGATATTCTTGCGTTCATCATGGGGGCGGAGTATGAAAAGCTTTCATCGCTCATGTCTGTAAATATTGAGCAGGATGAGCGGGCAGCGGGTATTCTGAACAGGCTCAGGGAAGGCTGCCCGCCTGCATATATCACTAACCGCAGACACTTTTACGGGCGCGAGTTTTTTGTGAACGAAAATGTGCTGATTCCCAGATATGAAACGGAAATTCTTGTGGAAAAAGCCATTGAGCTTACCCCCTGTGAAAATCCGCGGATTCTTGATTTGTGCACGGGTTCAGGCTGTATTCTTCTTTCCCTTCTGGCTGAGATTAAGGGCGCATCCGGCGTGGGCGTGGACATCAGTCCGGGAGCACTTGAGGTGGCGAAGGAAAACAGCAGAAGGCTGGGTCTGGCAGACAGGGCTGAGTTCGTTCAGGGGGATGTTCTCGGAAACTTAAATGTTCGGGGCAGGTTTGACATGGTGCTCTGCAACCCGCCTTACGTGACTGAACAGGAGTATGAATCGTTGGAAAAAAGCGTTATGTATGAACCTGTTCAGGCGCTTGTTGCCGCGGATGAGGGGCTTCTGTTTTATAAAAAACTGATAGACATAGTGCCTGATTTGTGCAATAAAAACTGGGTGGCTCTCGCAGAAATAGGCGCGGGGCAATCCAAAGCTCTCAGCGGGATCTACAGCGGTTTTTCAGCAGACTATGAACATAAATCACCGGAACAGGGTGATTTATCAGCAGGCTCTGGACATAAACCACCGAAAACATACGGTGATTTTGAACACCGCTTTTATTGCGATCTGAGCGGGATAAAAAGGGTGCTTTTTTGGAAAAGCTGGTCATAAACGGGGGCAAGCCCCTTAACGGTAATGTGCGCATAGGCGGCGCTAAAAATGCCTGTCTTCCTATTCTTGCCGCGACAATTCTCGCGGAAGGTTCCTACAAAATTTCAAATGTTCCTGATCTGAGAGATATAAGGACAATGCTTTCCCTTCTGGGTGAAGTGGGTGTCAGCGCCGAACGGAAAGACGGCGATATATACATCAACTGCACGGATGATATGGAGAAGGTCATAGCTCCCTATGAACTGGTGAAGACTATGAGAGCCAGTGTTCTTGCTCTTGGGCCTCTTCTTGCCAGAAAGAAAAAGGCGAAGGTTTCTCTGCCCGGCGGCTGCGCCATCGGTGAGCGTCCTGTGGATCAGCATATAAAAGCCCTCAAGCTTATGGGAGCGGATATTAACGTTGCCCACGGCTACATTGAGGCGGAGTGCGAAAGGCTGAAAGGCGCTGAAATCACCTTTGATATGGTTACTGTTACGGGGACTGAGAACATCCTCATGGCGGCGGCTCTGGCAGAAGGTGAAACTGTGCTCTATAACGCCGCTCAGGAGCCTGAGGTTGTGGATCTTGCCCGTTTTCTCAAGAAAATGGGAGCCAAGATAGAGGGCGAAGGCTCTACCATAATCCGCATCAAAGGTGTGGAAAAGCTCAACAGCAACGACTACATCGTCATGCCCGACAGGATAGAGGCGGGAACATTTCTCTGCGCGGTTGCCTGCGCGGGCGGAAAAGTTACTCTGGAAAACGCCCCTGTTTCCTCCATGACTGCTATAATAGATAAACTCGCCCAGACAGGTCTGGGTATAAAGGTCATAAATGACTCCACTATTACTGTGGAAAAAACAGGAAGACTGGAAGGAACGGATATTTCCACCCAGCCTTACCCCGGCTTTCCTACTGATATGCAGGCTCAGTTTATGTCCGTAATGGCAGCCTCAGGCGGTGTTTCCGTCATTACTGAGACAATCTTCGAGAACAGGTTCATGCATGTTTCCGAGCTCAAACGTATGGGCGCAGATATTAAGCTTAAGGATAAATCCGCTGTTATCAGAGGGGTGGAGAAAATCACCGGAGCACCCGTGATGGCTTCTGATCTCAGGGCGAGCGCAAGCCTCGTGATAGCGGCTCTTATGGCGGAGGGTACAAGCGAAATCCTCCGTGTTTACCATCTGGACAGAGGCTACGAGCGTTTTGATGAAAAGCTTTCGCTTCTGGGTGCGGATATTACAAGGATGGCGGAATGAATGAAGATATAATAACCGTTGCCCTGCCTAAAGGCAGGCTGGCGGATGAAACCATTGAACTTTTCGTATCAAAAGGCATCACTCAGGAAGGTGTTGTTGACGAGGAGAGCAGGAAGCTTGTCTTCCTTGACGAGAAACACGGCATGCGCTATATGCTTGTCCGCAACATGGATGTTCCCACGTATGTGGAACACGGCGCGGCGGATATGGGCATTGTGGGCCTTGATATAGTGAAGGAAACTGCTGCCGATGTTTATGAGTTCATGGATTTGGGCTTCGGCGCATGTAAACTCTGTGTAGCCGGAATTAAAGACAGCGACAGCAGATACAGACACGATATGGTTGTCGCCACCAAGTACCCTAAGATGACCAAAGACTTCTTCGCGAAGAAAGGTATTTTTGTAGAAACTATAAAGCTGTACGGTTCCATTGAGCTTGCACCCATTGTAGGTCTTTCTGATATGATAGTTGACCTGGTGTCCACGGGGCAGACTCTGAAAAAAAACGGGCTTGAGGTTATTGAGACCATGCTTGAATCCACGGCAAGGCTTATCGGAAACAAGAGCATGACGAGACTCAAACACGAGCGTGTTAAGGAAATAATTAAGCGGCTGGGCGGGATATGAATTTGAAAAAGCTATTTATTAATTTTTTTTTTAGTGCACTCATTTTAACCTTTGCGGCAAACTCCTACGCTGCAGTAATAGACCTCATCAAGATAGAAGGAAACAGACGCGTTCCTTCCGAAACATTCCTCAGATACACTGTCAAGGCGGGTGAAGAGTTCGACATGAACAAAGTCAGCGCCAGCATCAAGGAGATCTTCGCAACGGATCTTGTTGTGGATGTTCAGGTTGATATGCGAGTGGATGACGACAAGCTCACTCTCGTGTACATGATCAAGGAAAAGCCTTATGTAAACAAGGTTTACCTCGAAGGGAACATCAATGTCAGGGAAACCTACATAAGGGAAGACATGATCTCCATGGAAGGCCAGATCCTTGACAGGGCCAAGATTGAGGAGAACATAAACAAGATTATCAGTGTTTACCATGATGAGAAGTACTATTCCGTCAGTGTTAAGGCTGATATAGAGGATCGAAACAACAACGCAGTGGATGTGTTCTTCCGAATTGAGGAGGGACCCGAAGCGAGAATTTATGATATAGTATTCTCCGGAAACAGCTTTTTCAGCCGTAAAGAACTCATGAAAATGCTCTCCACGAAAGAGAAGGGCTTTTTCTCATGGCTTACCGGAAGCGGAAAACTCAAGCAGGAGCTTATTGAAGTCGATGTTGAGAAGATCCGCGGCGAATACATGAAGAAAGGCTTTATAAAAGTCCGCGTCGGCGAGCCGGAAGTTCTTGTCAGTGATGATAAAAAGAAACGCATAACCCTTACTTTCCGCATAGAGGAGGGTGAGAGGTTCAAGATAAATACAATCGCCTTCTCCGGCAATAAACACCGCACAGACAAAGAGCTTGAAACTGTAACCGTTCTGAAACCCGGCGACTGGTTCAATGTGGAAGAGTTCCAGAACGACATCAAACGCCTCACCGACCGCTTCACTGAAATAGGCTATGCCTTTGCCAACGTGGAGCCGGTCACAAACGAAAATCAGGACAATAAAACAGTTTCCGTCACATACAGGGTTGAGGAGAACGTTCTCGTTAAAATCAACCGTATAAACATCCGCGGCAACGCCGACACCAAAGACAGGGTAATCAGACGCGAGCTGGATATAGCCGAGGGCGACATCTATGACAGCCGCAGAATAAAGAGCTCCAAGAAAAATATAGAGTTCACCGACTATTTTGAGGAAGTGCGTCTTGACGAGAGAAGGGTTGACGATTCATCACTGGATCTCAACGTGGGCGTAAAAGATAAAAGAACCGGCTTTTTCAGCATAGGTATGGGCTATTCATCCGTGGATGAACTTATGTTTATGCTCCGCCTCCAGAAGAAAAACCTCTTCGGCTCAGGCTACACAACAGACCTTAAGGCAGAGTTCGCAAGCAAAAGGACAGACTACACAATCTCACTCACCGACCCGTGGTTCCTTGATAAACCCATCACTGTGGGTATAGATTTTTACAAGCTTAAAAGAAGCTACTACGAATACGACAAGTACAACGACGGCGTGGCGCTCAGGCTCGGTCACCCAGTAATCGGACGCAGGCTTTACGCCACGTACAAGCTTGCTTACGAGAATGAGGAAATCTCAGATATTGATGATGATGCATCAAAATACATCTGGGATCAGGAGGGGGAATACACCACTGTGAGCTTTACGCCCATCCTCAACTTCAGAACAACAAACCACCCCGTTGACCCCACTGAAGGGAATATCTCCAGAGTATATTATAAATATGCCGGAGGATTCCTCGGCGGCGATAACGACTACTACAAAACAGGTGCGGAAACAACACAGTTTATTCCGCTGTGGTGGAAATTTGTCGGGACCCTGCATGTTGAGGGCGGTTACCTTGACTCCACCGGTGACGGCAGGCTTCCCATTGATGAACGTTTCAGGCTTGGCGGAATCTATAGTGTAAGAGGCTACAAATACGGCTACATTTCTCCGAAAGATGACGAGGGTTACGACTACGGCGGAAATAAAATGTTCGTCTTCAACGCGGAATTTGTTTTCCCCATAGCGGCTGATCAGGGTTTTAAAGGAGCCTTGTTCTATGATGCCGGACAGGTTAACGATACAGACGAGGATTATCTCAGCGGCAAATTCTATCAGGGTGTGGGCATCGGCTTCCGCTGGTACAGCCCCATAGGGCCGATCAGAATAGAGTACGGCATTCCCCTTGACCGTGATGACGGCAAAAAAGGCGGTAGATGGGAATTCTCAATGGGCGGTATGTTCTGATATGACAATCACAAATCCCCTTCCGTGGGGATTTGTGATACACGCTCGCGGTTTGCGTAGCAAACCTTCGCTCCGCACGGCGCAGTTCCCTCCGTGGAACTGTGCGGTTGTGGTGTCATCCTGAACCCGGAGGGTGAAGGATCTCAAATAAGGATAAAAATCCCCCTCTGTCCCCCTTTGTCAAAGGGGGATGAGTGTAAAGGGGACTTGAAATACCGGGACTGAGTGTTCAGATTGCTTCGCTGGCGCTCGCAATGACTATGCACCGTCACTGCGAGGAGCAGAGCGACGCGGCAGTCTCAAGGATTTGAGATTCTTCGGCTTTGCCTCAGAATGACCGGGGATCAATAACATATAGGATATATACATTTCCATGGTTGGGAATTCGGCGCGAGCGTGTATCACAAATTGTCAGCAGGCTTGGTGCAGAAACCGCCGGAACTAATCGGCGGTTTTCCATGGAAGGAAAATTTGTGATTACAAGTTTATGAAAGAAGCAAAGGCATATAATATATATACATTTCCATGGATGGAAATGCGCCGTGCGTAGCGGAGCCGAATGGAATTCGGCGCGAGCGTGTATCACAAATTGTCAGCAGGCTTGGTGCAGAAACCGCCGGAACTAATCGGCGGTTTTCCATGGAAGGAAAATTTGTGATTACAAGTTTATGAAAGAAGCAAAGGCATATAATATATATACATTTCCATGGATGGAAATGCGCCGTGCGTAGCGGAGCCGAATGGAATTCGGCGCGAGCGTGTATCACAAATTTCCATGGATGGGAAATTTGTGATTATAAATTATGGAGGCTATTTTAATGAGTAAACTTACGGCTTTAGTTGTTGCAGCGGTTCTTATGATGTCCGGTACGGCGTTTGCCAAAATTGGTGTCGTCAACTTTCAGAAAGTGCTCAGCACTTCGGATTCCGGCAAATCCGTCTACAATAGGCTGAAAACCAAAGCGGCAGAGTTTGACACAGAGCTTGAAAAACTCAGCAAAGAGATTACCAAACTTCAGAATGATTTCGAGAAGCAGTCAAACCTGCTCACTCCTGAGGCGAAAGACAAGAAATCTGCGGAAATCAACAGGCTTGTCAGAGAGTTCAACGGCGCGAAAAAAGACTATTCCAACCAGCTTCAGAGAATAGAGGCGCGTTACCTTAAAGATATAGAGTCAGAAGTACTTACCATTACTGAAAAACTCGGAAAAGAGCTTAACTATGAGCTTATTGTTGAGTTTCAGCATGCCGGCGTTATGTATTTTTCCGACAAAGTGGATATAACTGACATAGTTATCGAAAGGTACAACAAGGAATGGAACGTAAAAAAATAAGCGGAAAGCTTAAGCTTTCGGAAATCGCCGCAAAACTCGGCGGACGGCTTGAGGGAGAGGATGCTGAGATAAACGGCATCCGCCCTGTGGATTCTGCCGAGAGCGGGTGCATATCCTTTCTGTTCGATAAAAAACTGGCGGAGGCTGCCCTCAGGGGGTCAGCTTCCGCTTTTGTCATTCCGGAAGGGCATACTTTCCCCGCCGACAGGCCGGTAATCTATGTGAAGGAAGCGCGCGCGGCATTAGCTCTCGCTATTGAGATTTTCTATCCTCCGGCAGTGAAACCGGCAGGTATAAGCGAGAGGGCTAATATCTCCCCTTCCGCAAAAATTGCCTCCTCTGCCAGAATAGAGGCGGGAGCCACAATCTCAGATGATGCCGTAATAGGCGAAGGGACGGTGGTTTACCCCAACTCTTTCATCGGGACGGGAACTGTTGTCGGCGATAACTGCGTTATCTACCCGAATGTTACTGTTTATCACGGCTGCCGCCTGGGAAACGGGGTTATTCTCCACTCTGGCTGCGTGATAGGTGCTGACGGCTTCGGTTATTATCAGGATAAAGGCGTTTCTGTCAAAATTCCGCAGGTCGGCGGTGTTGTGCTGGGCGATAATGTGGAGATAGGCTCCAACTCCTGTGTGGACAGAGGCGCGCTGGGCGATACTGTCATAGGCGAAGGAACCAAGATAGACAATCAGGTGCAGATAGGCCACAACACGAAGATAGGCAAGCACTGCATCTTCGTGGGGCAGACAGGGATAGCCGGAAGCTGCGAAATGGGCGACTATGTGATTTTCGGAGCCAGATCAGGCACTAAGGATCATGTGAAAATCGCCTCAAAAACTATCATAGCCGCTCAGGGCGGAGTAGACAGAGATATTGAAGAAGGCGGAATATACGGCGGTTATCCCATTCAGCCAAAGATGAAATGGATGAAGAACAACGCTGCTCTGCTGGAAATTTCTGATATAAGAAAGAAAGTTAACGAAATCTCAAGGAGACTCGACAATGATGGATCTGAGACAGATTCTTGAAATTCTTCCCCACCGTTACCCATTCCTCCTTGTGGACAAGGTTCTTGAGATAAGAGAAAACGGAATAACGGCAATTAAAAATGTAACGTTCAACGAGCCGCACTTCATGGGTCATTTCCCCGGTTATCCGGTTATGCCCGGTGTGCTGATAGTTGAGGCTCTGGCACAGGCTTCGGGCATATACGCCCTCAGCAAACAGGGCGAGACGGGAAAGGGTAAATTCTTTCTCTTTATGTCCATTGAAAACGCAAAATTCCGCAGAATTGTTGAACCGGGCGATACGCTGACCCTTAACTGCGAAGTGCTCAAGGCGAAGAGGGATCTCCTCAAGTCCGAGTGCGTTGCGAGTGTTAACGGCGAAACAGCGTGCGAAGCGATTCTTACTGCGGTTATGAGGGAAGTGAAATGATAAGTCCTCTTGCATATGTTGATCCGGGCAGTGAAGTACATGAGACGGCGGAGATAGAGCGCGGAGCCTATGTCGGCAAAGGCTGCAAAATAGGCGCGGGTGTTAAAATCGGTGTTAATGCCGTGGTGGAGATACACACTGAGATAGGCGACGGAACGGTAATCTGCGCTAATGCCCATGTGGGCGGAGCGCCGCAGGATACCGGCTTCAAAGGCGAAGACACCAAGCTTAAAATAGGCAAAAACTGCGTCATCAGGGAGTTTGCCACAATCCACAGGGCAACAACCAAGGAAAACTGGATAACCCTTGTGGGTGACAACTGCTACCTTATGACAGGCTCTCATATAGCTCACGACTCTGTTGTGGGAAATAACGTAATTTTCACTAACTACTCCTGCACGGCTGGGCATGTGCGCGTGGGCGATTTTACTGTGTTCGGCGGTTATGCAGCCGTTCACCAGTTCACCAGAATCGGCTCAATGGTAATGCTGGGCAACAGAGCCAGCGTAACCAAGGATGTGCCTCACTTCTGCCTTTTTGCTGATGGCGGGATACCCGGACTTAACATAGTCGGGCTGCGCCGCAGAGGAATGAGCAGCGAGGCGAGGCTTGAGCTTAAAAAGGCTCTGCATATATACGGAAACCTCTCAAACCCTTGGGAAAGTGTGCCTTCACTGCTGAAGGAGCTCAACCAGTTTGACGAAGTAAAAATGTTTATTGATTTCATAGAAGCCCCTTCAAAAAGAGGCTTCTCCCGGAGATAGAAACCATGCTTAATGTTGGCCTTATCGGGCTCGGCAAGATGGGCAAATACCATCTGAACATATATGACGAGCTCCAGAATGTTAAAATGACAGGAATGTGCGATGCTTCGCAGGCGGTTCTGGACGAACTTAAACCCAGATTCAAATATGAGGCGTTCACAGATTACCGTGACCTTCTTCCCAAGGTTGACGCTGTCACCGTTGCTGCCCCCACAAAGTATCACTTTGATATAGTTAAGGAATGCCTTGAGGCAGGTAAGCATGTTCTCGTGGAAAAACCAATCACCACAAACCTTGATGAGGCGCAGAAGCTGTTTGAAATAGCTGCTGAAAGAAACCTTGTGCTCCATATAGGGCACGTTGAGAGGTTCAACGGCGCTGTTCAGGAGCTCCGCAAGATAGCGGATAACCCTTACCTCATAGAATCCAGACGTGTGGGACCCTTTAACCCCAACTTCGCCAAGGACAGCATTATCCTTGATCTCATGATCCACGACATAGACATAATTGTGAACATGGTGCACGCAGATGTTGTGGAGATACAGGCCGCAGGCTCCAAGGTTCATTCCGATCTGCCGGATTATGCGGCGGTGAATATCCGCTTTGACGGGAACACCACAGCGCAGATAGTTGTGAGCCGCGTTACCCAGAAGAAGGACAGGATAATGAGCATAAGCCAGAAGGATGCCTTCATCACTCTGGATTACACAAGTCAGGACATAAACATATACCGCAACGCGCAAAGCCAGCATGTGTTCGGGAACAAGGAGCTTCACTACAGAAACGAGTATATTCTGGAGAGGCTTTTCGTTTATAAGGACAACCCGCTGAAACAGGAAATAAAGCATTTTATAGACTGCATAAACGGAACCGTGAAACGCGTGGTTACTGTGGAGCACGAACTTAAATCCCTCAAAATTGCCCTCAAGATTGATGATATGCTTACCAAAGGCATAGGCGCAGAAGAGGTCAGAATTTGAGCAAAATAGGGCTGATAGCCGGAAGGGGAGAGATACCCCTTCTGGTGAAGAGGGAGCTTGAAGCCGCCGGAAGAGAGCACATGGTTATTGCCCTTGCGGACGGCGTTGCTGAGTTCCTCCGCCCTTACTGCGGCGTTCTCCCGGTCTTTTCCCCTTTGCAGGTCGGAAAAGTCATCAAAACACTCAAAAAAGCAGGGGTGACGGATGTGGTTTTTGCCGGAAAGGTGGATAAGGATGTCCTCCTCGGCAGGCTCCGCTTTGATGCCACTCTGTTTAAGCTTATTTTTAAGGTCAGAGACTTCCGTGATGACACTGTAATGGGTGCGATCAGGGAGGAGTTCGAGGCAAACGGAATAAATATCATGAAACAGACAGAAGTTCTCAGCCGTTTTCTGGCTCCGAAGGGGCAGATCTCCTCCCGTCAGCCGGATAAGGATGAGCAGGCTGACATTGAGTTCGGGTTTGCGATCGCAAAAAAAATAGGCGAACTTGACATAGGGCAGACAATTATCGTACGCAAGCGTGCTGTTATGGCTGTGGAAGCTCTGGAAGGCACGGATGCGGCAATTGAACGCGGCTGTAAGCTTGCTAAAAGCAAAGCTGTTGTTATAAAAATCAAACGCCCCTTTCAGGATGACAGGTTCGATATTCCGACTGTAGGTATTGACACCCTAAAACAAATAGCAGATAATAAAGGAACTGTTCTGGCAGTTGAAGCCGGAAGCACGTTTATTGTCGATTATGACGGCTGTAAGAAATTTGCAGATTCCAACGGGATTTCATTTCTTGGTATCTGAATTATACAAAAGTAAATCCGGCGGATTTTTCGAGGTTTTATGAAAGCGGAGCATATCAACCCCTTTATTATTTCCACCAGTGAGGTTTTTAAAACCATGGTGGGAGCCGAACCCAGAAAGGAAGAGGTCTATATCAGGGATGAGAAGGAGTTCGTAAACGAAATCTCAGGTGTAATCGGTCTGGCCGGGGACGCTAACGGGTTTGTTATAATCAGCATGCCGGAATCCCTTGCCCTTAAGATATACAAAAGTTTCGCCGGCGAGGAAAAAACCTCTATAGACGCTGATGTTACGGATGCCATAGGCGAAATCCTCAACATGATAGCAGGCGGGGCAAAACAGATTTTCTCGCGCCTCGGCGTTAGGTTCAAGATCTCCATTCCAAACGTAATCCTCGGAAAAGACCATAAAATAGCCAAGCAGAGAACCACAAAAAGCCTCTGCGTTAAATTCAGCCTGGACGGCAGCAGTTTTGTGATCGAAGCGGCGCTCCAGGAGAAAAAGGGTTAATCTTGCCCCTCTTTGTCCTTTTGTCTTTATACATTTTCGTCATAGGTCTTGTGTTCGGAAGTTTCCTGAACGTGCTCATAGCAAGGCTTCCCAGAGAACTGTCAGTTGTTTATCCCCCTTCAAGCTGCCCGCAGTGCGGACACAGGATAAGGTTTTATCATAATATCCCCCTCATTGGTTTTATTCTGCTGAAAGGCAGATGCCGTGACTGCGGCGGGAAAATTTCCGTAAAATACCCTCTGGTGGAGCTTCTTACCGGGGTTATGTTTCTTCTGGTGTTTCTGAAATTCGGGATAAGCCTGTATACTCTGAAATACTTTGTGTTTGTGTTTCTGCTCCTCGGAGCGGGGCTTACGGATGTTTTCACCGCGGCTGATCCTGAGTTTGAGTGCGGTATAATTCCGGATACGTACACTCTGGGCGGCGCGGTTGTCGGCGTGCTGTTTTCGTTTGTTACTTATCCGGGCATAACCTCATCGCTGATCGGGGCTGCTGCGGGCTTTCTTTCCCTGTGGGTTCCGGCGTTTCTGTATAAGAAATTCCGCAGACAGGAAGGGATGGGCGGCGGTGACATCAAGCTTATGATGATGATCGGTGCTTTCCTCGGCTACATACCCGTGTATTTCATAGTTTTCGGCAGTGCGATTATAGGTTCACTGTTGGGGCTGCCTCTGGTTATTCTGAAAAAAGACAAAAACTACATGATACCCTTCGGCTTATTCATCGCTGTTGCGGCAGTTGTTTACATATTCTTTGAAGCGCAGATAATGAACCTGATGCTCCCGGAACGGCTGTAAAATAAGACTTTACTTGAACTTGGATGATTGATCGTATATATTGACTACGAATTTGCGCTTGTTTCAGAACAGGGCAGATCGGCGGAAAACTGCGCAGGACAGGCAGTTTATCCGTGTAACTTTGGAGGGCTAAGTGCTACCCGTACATCAGCAGATGGAGCTTATCAGAAGAGGAACCGAGGAGATTATCTCCGAAGAGGAACTGACGAAAAAGCTCGAAGAATCACTCAAAACCGGAGTCCCTCTGAGGATCAAAGCAGGGTTCGACCCGACGGCGCCGGATCTTCACCTCGGACACACGGTTCTTATTCAGAAACTCAAGCATTTTCAGGAACTGGGGCATCATGTAATTTTCCTCATAGGGGACTTTACGGGGATGATAGGGGATCCGTCAGGCAAATCAGAAACAAGAAAGGCTCTGACCAAGGAAGCTGTGCTGCAAAACGCCGAAACCTACAAGGAGCAGGTGTTTAAAATCCTTGATCCGGAAAAGACGGAAGTCGCATTTAACAGCACATGGATGGAAGCGATGAGCGCAGTGGGCATGATCAGGCTCGCATCCTCTTATACTGTTGCCAGAATGCTTGAAAGGGACGATTTCTCCAAAAGATATAAAGAAAACAGACCAATCAGCATACATGAATTTCTCTATCCCCTTGTTCAGGGGTATGACTCCGTGGCTCTCAGGTCAGATGTGGAACTCGGCGGAACCGACCAGAAGTTCAACCTCCTTGTGGGCAGAGAGCTCCAGAAAGACCACGGCCAGAGACCGCAGAACGCGATCACTGTTCCGATTCTTGAAGGGCTTGACGGCGTTAATAAAATGTCCAAATCCCTCAACAACTATGTGGGCATCAGCGAACAGCCTTCGGAGATGTTCGGCAAGCTTATGTCGATCACCGATGAACTCATGATGCGCTATTACCTGCTTCTCTCAGACCTCAGCCTTGCTGAAATTGAGCAGATGAAAAAGGATATAGCAGAAGGCGCGCTTCACCCAATGGAGGCTAAAAAACGCCTCGCAGTGGAGATAGTGACCAGATACTGGGGCGCACAGGCAGGAGCGGATGCCAGGGAAAACTTCGAGAAGGTTTTCTCGAATAAGGAAAATCCCGAAGATATGCCTGAGTTTATATCAGGCAGCAAGTCACTGCTTGATATAATCAGGGAACTGGATTTCGCCCCCAGCAACGGCGAGGCTAAAAGAACCGCCAAGCAGGGCGGAGTGTACCTCGACAATGAGCGTATCGAAAATCTTGATATGATCCCTTCGGCAGGGGAACACATACTTAAAGTCGGCAAAAGAAAATTTGCCAGAATCATAGCAGGCTAGGAGGCTCAGGTGGCTATTGTAAAACCTTTCATGGGTGTGCGCTATAATCTGGAGAAGGTGCTTCTCAAACAGGTTGTCGCCCCTCCGTACGATGTAATATCGGATGAAATGAAAGAGACGCTGAAAGGCAGATGCGCCGCTAACGTGGTAAGGCTTGACCTTCCGGACGGCGATGGTGACTCGAAATATCAGAACGCAGCACATCTTTATGAAAACTGGAAAAAGGACGGCACTCTCCTTCGTGATAAGGAGCAGGGCTATTACCTTTATGAACAGATATACAACTTCGGCGGCAAGGAATATGTGAGAACTGGGTTTGTCGGTCTCCTCAAGCTTGAGGAACTTGGCAAAGGCTCTGTTTTCCCACACGAGAAAACACTCTCAGGTCCCAAAAAAGACCGTTTTGAGCTTATGAAGGCATGTCAGACCAACTTCAGCCAGATATTTGGTCTGTATATGGATAAGGAAAATAAGCTTTCGTCTGCTTTTACCAATGCTAAGAAGAACATGCCCGTTGCTTCCGCTGTGGATGACGAAGGGGTCAAAAACACCATCTGGCAGATAACAGATTCAAAAGTTATCGAAGAGATAGAAAACTTCATGAAGGACAAGGCTATTTACATAGCCGACGGACACCACAGATATGAAACCGCTCTGGATTATAAAAAATTCAGAAGAGAGCAGAACGGCGATCTCGAAGGGAACATAAAACCTTACGACTTCGTTATGATGATGTTCGTAAACTTCTATGATGAAGGGCTTAAAATTTTCCCCACGCACAGAGTGGTGGAGATCTCCAAGGATTTCAGCCTTGAGACATTCATAGAGAAGATTGGGAAAAATTATGAGGTTCATGAACTCGCTTCTTACGAAGCGGCGGATAAGTTCCTCAATACTAAAGGGCCTGCGAGAAATTTTGCCGTGTTTACAGGTGAAAAGTTCATCGGGCTCACTCTCAGGGATGAGGTGCTTGAAACCCTTCACCCGATATACAGAAAGGTAGACCCCTATGTGGTGCAGGAGACTCTCATTAAGCCCGGCACGGGCATTTCCGATGAGCAGATACTCCGCAAAGAGGGGATATACTTTCTCCAGACCATGGAGCAGATAAAGGCTCTCATGGCGAAGAAACCCGCACTCGCATTCATGATGAAGGGTGTGGATATAGAAGTGGTGAGGGAGATTTCCGAAAGCGGGCTTGTTATGCCGCAGAAATCAACTTATTTCTACCCGAAACTTCAGACCGGACTTGTAATTAACGATCTTTAGGGATTGATTTTTTTCTCCGGTTATGTAATAAGTTTTCTCTCACATATGCAAAGCAGAGCCGTTGAAAGCTCAGGGCAGCAATGGGGGAGAGTCAAGAGTCTGTCTGTGCGGGTTCTTAATATGGTTTTCCATTGATGGAAAACCGCCGTGCGCAGCGAAGCCGTGTTCATCAGGGCGCGAGCACAGGATGTACGGATTCTTATTAATTACAGGCGCGTAGCTCAGCGGGAGAGCATTGCGTTGACGTCGCAAGGGTCGGCGGTTCGAAACCGCCCGTGCCTATTTAAAATCACCAAAAAAGCCAGTGGGTTAGCCACTGGCTTTTTTATTAATCAGAGAAACAGACAGAAGATCATGTTTTTAAACGTGAATGAATGCTTCTCACAGCATTGTTGTGACATCTCGTAAGAGATGATAAATCATGCGTTAGCATGGCGAAGCACAGAACCACGGGTTTACCCGTGGGTATCTATTGAAGACCATAATGAATTTATAAATATATCTATCTGCTTTTCAGTTACGGTCTTTGGGAAGAATGTATGCATTACAAAATCATAAATCGGCATATAGCAAAAAAGAGTGGCTACTACCCCAAGTTCTTTTATAGTTTCATTTTTTTCGCTTAAATTATCCAAAAAATTACATATACGCCAGTTGCTGGTGGTTTTATAAAGAGCATCGTCCCTAAGCTCTTCCGACAAAAATAAGTGTCCGATAATTGAAAATTGTCTCATAGTACTTGCGTGGTTTATTTTTAGGCATAAATAGTCGTAAACGAAGCGCACGAGGGTTTTAAACTTTTGTTCGTCGCTGGTGCATGAGTCAAGATCTAAACCGACTATTGCATTCTGCATTGTGTTGTTAATATACAGAATCGTTTGGTACATGAGGTCTTCTTTATTTTTAAAATAGTAATAAAGAAGAGCCGTATCCACCTTTGCAGCTTTTGAAATTTCTCGCATGCTCACAAAGGCTAGGCTTTTAGTCGCTATTAGATCTATTGTTTTTTCGATTATTTCCTGCTGGGTTACTACAAACTTATCGGATTTCTTGCGCATATTTAATTTTCTAGCACAGTGTTTCTTGCTATGTCTACAACAAAAACTTAGATATATTCTATTTATTTATTCAACGTTTGTTTGAAAATTATTGACAATACTTTTCTGTGGAGGTTATATAAATATCAACGTTCGTTGATATTCAGTTTATTTCTACAAGGAGGAAGTATGCGCTATCTGTCGATTATGTGCATTTTCTTTTGTTTTTTATTGT
>NZ_JAJAPB010000021.1 GCF_026226615.1 Geovibrio ferrireducens | reverse complement strand
TCGTGAGGGTGGTAGAACAGTCGGTGCAGGTGTTGTTACCGAGATTATCGAGTAACCAAAGGTAGACGAATGGAAAGTCAAAAAATTCGTATCAAGCTTAAGGCATTCGATTTTAGAATTCTCGACAAGGCAGTGAGGGATATAGTTAACACTGCCATGAGAACAGGAGCAAGGGTAGTAGGCCCCGTGCCGCTTCCCACCCGTACAGAGAAATTTACGGTTCTCCGTTCTCCTCACGTTGACAAGAAAGGAAGGGAGCAGTTCGAGATCAGAACCCACAAACGTCTGATCGACATTTTCGAACATAACCCTCAGACCATCGATGCTCTTATGAAGCTCGAACTTTCTGCCGGCGTTGACGTCGAGATAAAACTTTAGTTGAAGGATAGTGCAGATGGCTAGAGCAATAATCGGAAGAAAAGTGGGGATGACGCAGGTATTTACCGCAGACGGAACTCTCATCCCCGTTACAGTGGTCCAAGCCGGACCATGTGTAGTTGTTAACAAAAGAACCGTTGAAAAAAACGGTTACAGTGCCGTTCAGCTCGGCTTTGACAAAATTCTCAAAGAGAAAAAAGTCAACTGCCCCGCAAAAGGCTATTTCAAAACTCAGGGCGTAGATGCTCACAAGGTTCTCAAAGAGTTCCGCGTGGCTGACGACTCTTCCTTTGAAATCGGTCAGGAAGTGAACGCCACACTTTTCGCGGAAGGCGATATTGTGGATGTTCAGGGAACTTCTATCGGTAAAGGTTTTCAGGGCGTTGTGAAGCGTTTCGGCTTCGCAGGCGGTCCTAAAACCCACGGTTCGCACTTCCACCGTGAACCCGGTTCTATCGGGATGTGCGAGTTCCCCGGAGAGACTGAAAAAGGCAGGCCTATGCCCGGAAGAATGGGCGGCGACAAAGTAACCGTTCAGAAACTTTCCGTAGTGAAAGTAATCCCTGAGACAAACCTTATCCTCGTGAAAGGTGCTATTCCGGGACATGACAACGGAATCGTTTTCATTAAAGAAACGATTAAGAAGTAAAGGGAACAGTGAAATGGCTTCGTTTGAATTAGTAAACGTGAAAAATGAGAAGGTCGGCACGGTGGAGATAAATGATTCCATCATTACCTACCCTGTAAAAACCTCGCTTATGCATGAAGTTGTAGTAATGCAGCTTGCGGGTAAAAGGGCGGGTACTCATGCCACTCTCAACAGAGCAAAAATAGAGGGCGGCGGCAAAAAGCCCTACAAACAGAAAGGAACCGGACGCGCCAGAGCCGGCTCCATAAAATCCCCCTTGTGGCGAGGCGGTGCGACTATTTTTGGTCCGCAACCTAGGGATTACTCTTTCTCTATGCCTAAGAAAAAGATCAAGAACGCGATGAAATCCGCTCTCAGAGCGAAACACGAAGACGGCAGCCTTGTATTTGTAGATGCCCTCAAACTTGAGGAAGGAAAAACAAAAGAAGCTGTTGCTATTCTTAAAAATTTCAACGCGGACAGAAAAGTGCTGGTTGTCTTTAAAGAGCTTGACGAAAAGGTTGCAAGAGCATTCCGCAATATACCTTACGTAGACTTGCTTAATGTAAACGGACTCAACGTTTACGATATCATCAATTCACGCAAAATCCTTGTCCTTCAGGACAGCATAGCGAGAATTGAGGAGGTTTTAGGATAATGTTGACAGTTTATGACGTAATCAAAAAACCTCTTATCACCGAGAAAGCCGTTAACCTCAAAGAAGAGGAGAACAAGGTGACTTTCGCAGTTGACCCCAGAGCCAACAAGTTCCTCATTAAAGAGGCTGTTGAGACTCTTTTCAGCGTCAAAGTTGCTTCCGTGCGCACTGCAAACTGCAAAGGGAAGAAGAAAAGGTTCGGACGCATGATGGGTAAACGTAAAGACTGGAAGAAAGCCATCGTTGTTCTGGCCGAAGGTGAGAAACTCGAGTTCGTGTAAGAGAGGCTTAAATGGGAATCAAGAAGTATAAACCTACCTCGGACGGTGTAAGGTTCAGATCAAATTCTGACTTTGCAGAGGTAACCGCGGACAAGCCTGAGAAGAGTCTGGTCGTAGCACTTAAGAAAACCGGCGGACGTAACAACCACGGTAGAATTACTACAAGACATAAAGGCGGCGGCGAGAAAAGAAAGTACCGTCTGATCGACTTCAAGAGGAACAAGGATGAAATAGCCGCTAGGGTCAAGACAATAGAATATGACCCTAACAGAAGCGCAAGAATCGCTCTCGTTGCATACGAGGACGGTGAAAAAAGATATATCCTTGCTCCCATCGGAATGAATGTCGGCGATGTTATCCACAGCGGACAGACTGCGGATATCAAACCCGGAAACGCGAAAGCGCTGAAAGATATACCCGTGGGTACAGTAGTTCACAACGTTGAGCTCAGACCCGGAAAAGGCGGACAGCTTGCCCGTTCCGCCGGAACATATGCACAGCTTCTTTCAAAAGAGGGCTCATATTGCCACCTCAGACTGCCTTCAGGCGAGATCAGGCTTGTTAAAGCCGAGTGCAAAGCCTCGATAGGACAGGTCAGCAACCAGGATCACGAAAACGTGAGCCTTGGTAAAGCCGGACGTTCACGCTGGCTGGGCATCAGACCTACGGTAAGAGGGGTTGCTATGAACCCGGTGGATCACCCGCATGGCGGTGGTGAAGGCCGTACAAGCGGTGGCCGTCACCCTGTTACACCTTGGGGTAAACCCACTAAAGGTTACAAAACTCGTTCGAAAAAGAAACCTTCGAACAAGTACATTGTTTCCGCTAGGAAGAAGTGATAGGAGGAAGATGTGCCTAGATCATTGAAAAAAGGACCGTTTATAGATGACCATCTTATGAAGAAGGTCACTGTAGCTAAAGAGACCGGCGACAAAAAAGTCATCAAAACCTGGTCAAGAAGAAGCACAGTGACTCCTGATATGATCGGTATCACTCTCGCGGTTCACAACGGTAATAAATTCATCCCCGTCTATGTGACAGAAAACATGGTCGGACACAAGCTTGGCGAGTTCGCACTTACGAGAACTTTCAAAGGGCACAAAAAGGATGATAAAAAGGTCAAGGGTAGATAAGATGGAAGCAGTAGCACGTGCAAGATTCGTAAGATTAGTTCCCAGAAAAGCACGCCCCGTTGCTGACCTCGTAAGAGGCAAAAAAGTTGACGAGGCCCTTGCTATGCTGAAGTTCACGCCCAAAAAGGCTGCTGAGTATATCTACAAAACGATAAAATCCGCTGCCGCCAATGCTGAGGAAAATCAGGATTACAGAGACGTGAGCAAGCTCTACGTTAAAGAGATCAGGATTGATGAAGGCCCGGCGTGGAAAAGGTACACTCCCAGAGCATACGGCAGAGCTTCTCTTATTCGTAAGAAGACAAGCCACATCACTGTCGTACTCTCGGATTAACGGAGGTTTTAGTGGGACACAAAGTTCACCCTTACGGGTATAGATTAGGTGTTAACAAGCCTTGGGTTTCAGTATGGTTTGCCGGCAAGAAGGAGTACAGAACTAACCTTCTTGAAGACATTAAAATACGCGAATTCCTCAAGAAAAGGCTTTTCCAGGCCGGAATAGCGGGTATCGGCATTGAGCGCATGGGCGCCAGAGTGCGTGTTACCCTCAACACCAGCAGGCCCGGAATCGTGATCGGCAAAAAAGGCGCTGAGATCGAAAAACTTAAAGTTGAGCTTAAAAAAATAACAAAAGCTGAGGTTCTTCTTGTAATCCGCGAGATTAAAAAACCTGAGATAAACGCACAGCTCGTTGCAGAAAACATCGCTATGCAGCTTCAGAGACGTATAGCTTTCAGAAGAGCAATGAAAAAAGCGGTTCTTCAGGCTATGAAATCCGGCGCACTCGGTATCAAAGTTGCGTGCAGCGGACGTCTTGCAGGCGCAGACATGGCAAGAACTGAGTGGTACATCAAAGGCAGAGTGCCCCTTCAGACTCTCAGAGCCGACATAGACTACGGCACGACTGAAGCTCTCACAACTTACGGTATAACAGGCATTAAAGTGTGGGTTTTCACCGGAGAGATAGTTGAAGAGAGAAACAGGGCAGCAGCAGGAGTTGAGTAAATGTTGATGCCGAAAAGAATGAAATACAGAAAACAGTTCAAGGGACGCAACGAAGGCAAAGCCAACAAAGGCCACAAAGTGGCTTTCGGGGACTTCGGTCTTCAGTCTCTTGATAACGGACGTATAACAAGCCGCCAGATCGAATCCGCAAGGATCGCGATCAACAGATATGTAAAAAGAGGCGGTACGGTAACTATACGTATCTTCCCCCACAAACCCGTTACCAAAAAGCCTCTTGAAGTCAGGCAGGGTAAAGGTAAGGGTGCGGTTGAGTACTATGTTGCCGAAGTTAAAAACGGCACTGTCCTCTACGAGATAGCCGGTGTTACGGAAGAGCAGGCGAGAGAAGCTTTCAGGCTTGCTGCGCACAAACTCCCCGTTAAATGCAAGTTCGTATTCAGGGAAACGGAGGCTGCGGAATGAGCGAATTCAAAGATATGAACGTGAAAGACCTCGTTGAAAAAGAAAAACAGCTTCGTGAAGATGTTTTCAGAACCCGCTTCAAACTTGCGACAGGCGACCTTGAAGATACTTCCTCCATCAGAAAGATGAAGAAAGACATCGCGAGGATCAAAACCGTTCTCAGCCAGCGTATGGCTGAAAGCGCAGAGCAGTAAGAGGTCTGTAATGAGCGAAAAAGCAGCTAGAAAAGTAAGAAGAGGAGTTGTGGTAAGCGACAAAATGGATAAAACCGTTGTCGTAAAGGTTGAAAACCTTAAGCTTCACAGCAGATACCACAAGTTCGTTAAACAGAGTAAAAAGTTTAAGGCGCATGATGAGGCGAACGAATGCAGAATTGGCGACACTGTCGAAATCTCTGAAACACGTCCCCTCAGCAAAGATAAGTGCTGGATGGTTAAGCGCATTATCGAGCGTTCCGCCGAAGTTATATCAGAGTAAGAGGTTACAGTAATGATACAGGTTGAATCACGTCTCAGAGTAGCCGACAACTCAGGAGCTAAAGAGATTCTTTGCATAAAAGTTCTCGGAGGCTCAAAAATCAGATACGGCTATGTGGGTGACATCATCGTTGCCAGCGTTAAAGAGGCCGCTCCCGATGGCAACGTTAAGAAAGGTGCTGTTGTTAAAGCAGTTATCGTTCGTACTGCCAAAGAAAGCCGCCGTAAAGACGGTACATACATCAGATTTGATGACAATGCAGCCGTTCTTCTTAACAAAAACAATCTGGAGCCCATCGCAACAAGGGTATTCGGACCGGTTTCAAGGGATCTCAGATCTAAAGGGTTCCTTAAAATCTGCTCCATGGCTCCCGAAGTGCTTTAAGGAGACGAGAATATGCAGGCAAAGTATAAACTTAAAAAAGACGACACCGTAATCGTCACCACCGGAAAGGATAAGGGCAAAATAGCCAAGATTCTCAAGGTCGACAGGAAAAACGGCAAAGTGATTCTTGAAAACACTAACGTTGTTAAAAGACACACTAAGCCCGGCCCCCTGAACCCCGAAGGCGGAATCGTTGAGAAAGAGATGCCGGTAGACATATCAAACGTTATGTTCTACAGCCAGAAAAGCAAAAAAGGCACCAAACTCGGCATTAAAACTCTTGAAAACGGTAAAAAAGCCCGCTTCGCGAAGTGCGACGGTGAAGTCATCGATAAGGATTAACAATGGCAGAGCTTAAAGAAAAATACCTTAAGGAAGTTGTTCCTACCCTCATGAAGAAGTTCTCTTATACGAACATCATGCAGGTCCCCAAAATTGAGAAAATAGTTCTCAACATGGGTCTCGGCGAAGCTGTTACGAACTCCAAGGTTGTTGACAACGCACTCAGCGACATGACTATCATCGCGGGTCAGAAACCTGTCGTGACAAGAGCCAAAAAATCCATAGCCGCCTTCAAACTCAGAGAGGGGATGCCCATAGGCTGCAAAGTTACTCTCAGAGGCGATACGGCTTATGAATTCTTTCAGAGACTCACAAGAATTGCCCTCGCCAGGGTAAGAGACTTCAAAGGCGTAAGCGCTAAATCCTTCGACGGACGCGGTAACTATGCCATGGGTCTTAAAGAGCAGATCGTTTTTCCTGAGATAGAGTTCGATAAAATCGACAAAATCAGAGGAATGGACATCATCATCACTACGACGGCTGAAACCGACGAGGAAGCAAGAGAGCTTCTCCGTGCTCTCGGCATGCCGTTTGAGGAGGCTGAAAGTGGCAACTAAGGCTAAATATTTCCATGCCTTTAAGAAGAAAAAGTTTAAAGTCAGGGAATACAACCGCTGCCCCATTTGCGGCCGTCCCAGGGCTTTCCTGAGAAGATTTAACATGTGCAGGATCTGCTTCAGAAAATTTGCTCTGAAGGGTGAGATTCCCGGCGTAAGAAAATCGAGCTGGTAGGAGAAATACGAATGAGCATGACTGATCCGATTGCTGATATGCTTGCCAGACTGCGCAACGCTTATATGGTTAAAAAATCCGAAGTTGTAATCCCTCACTCCAAAATCAAAGAGGCGATAGTAGAAAACTTCAGAGTGGAAGGCTACGTGAAAAGTTTCCGCGTGGTATCCGAAGAGAACCTTAAAAAAATCGTTGTGTATCTGAAATACACTGACGGCGGCGAGTCCGTTATCAGGGGCCTCAAAAGAGTAAGCAAGCCCGGCAGAAGAGTGTATGTAAACAACAAAAACCTTAAACCCGTTCTCGGCGGCCTTGGTAATGGTATAATCTCCACTTCCGAAGGCGTGAAAACAGTGAAACAGTGCATATTGGATAAAGTTGGCGGAGAATACATCTGCCAGATTTGGTAAGGGAGCGCGTAAATGTCAAGAATAGGCAAGAAACCTATTACAATACCTGCAGGAGTGAAGGTCACTCTCGACGGCAATGTGTGCTGCATTGAAGGCCCGAAAGGGAAGCTTGAGTATGCAGTGCACGCCAACACCGAGGTTGCTGTCGAAGCAAACACAATCACAGTTAGCAGGAAAGACGAAACTAAGCTGTCCCGTTCTGTACACGGCCTTACTCGTACGCTTATATCAAACATGGTAGACGGCGTCACTAAAGGCTTCGAGAAGAAGCTTGAAATACACGGCGTAGGTTACAGAGCGGCCATTAAGGGACAGGACCTCGACCTTTCCTTAGGGTTTTCTCACCCCGTTGTTGTTGCACCCCCCGCAGGCATTGAGTTTGCGATGGAAGGCAACACTGGCATAGTTGTCAGGGGCATAGACAAACAGCTTGTAGGTCAAACTGCCGCTAACATCAGGAAAATCAGGCAGCCTGAGCCCTATAAAGGCAAAGGTATCAGATACGCCGGCGAGAAGATAATCAGAAAAGCCGGTAAAACTGGTAAGAGATAAAGGAGCGTTATAGTGAGCACAATTAATAAAAAAGCTACTATAAGAAGGAAGCACGCAAGAGTGCGCAAAAAAGTGTCAGGCACACCCTGCGCTCCCAGACTTGCGGTTAACAAATCCAACAGATTCATATACGCTCAGATAATAGACGATTCTACCGGCAACACTATTGTTGCCGCTAGTTCGCTTGAAAAAGTTCTCAAAGAGAAATTCAAAGGCGTGCTTAATATTGAAGCTGCTAAGGAAGTCGGTAAAGTTATCGGCGAGCGTGCTAAGGAAAAAGGCATAGAAAAGGTGGTTTTCGACAGGGGCGGTTTCCTCTACCACGGTAGAATAAAAGCTCTTGCAGATGCGGCTCGCGAAGCCGGCCTTGAGTTCTAGGAGGTTTGCTTTGAATAACACCGAGCGTCAACTTGTAGATAAAGTTGTTCATATAGGCAGAGTTACAAAGGTTGTAAAGGGCGGCCGCATCTTCAAATTCACTGCAACTGTTGTTGTGGGTGACTATGAAGGACGTGTAGGCATTGGTTACGGAAAGGCAAGAGAAGTGCCGGACGCAATCAAAAAAGCCCTTGAATATGCAAAGAAGAACCTCATTGAGGTTCCCGTGGTTAACGGAACAATCCCCCACGCAACTGTGGGCAAATATGTTTCCACTGAAATAATCATGAAACCCGCGGCTCCCGGTACTGGTATCATCGCAGGAAGCGTAACGCGCGCCCTCCTTGAGCTTGCCGGAGTACAGAACATTCTTTGCAAAAGCACGCGCAGCAGGAACCCCTACAACTCGCTCTTCGCGATACTTGACGGTTTCAGCAAAATGCGCACCCTTAACGAAGTTGCACAGGTTAGGGGCAAAAAGATTGAAGAAATCATAGCCAAACCGGGAGAATAAGTGATGGAACTTCATGATCTCAGGCCCGCAGAAGGCGCCAGAAAGAAAAGAAAAAGACTTGGCCGCGGTTCTGCCAGCGGTCAGGGTACAAGTGCCGGCAAAGGTACTAAGGGACAGAAAGCACGTTCAGGCGGGAAAGTAAGACCCGGCTTTGAAGGCGGTCAGATGCCCCTTACAAGAAGACTCCCCAAAAGAGGCTTCAATAACGCCAAATTTGCCACAGTTTATGAGATCGTTAACCTTGAAGATATAAACAACCGCTTTAACGACGGCGAAGAGGTCAATGTACTTACTCTTAAAGAGAAAGGACTGGCCCGCGGAAATAAAGACGGTATCAAGGTTCTCGGTGACGGAGAACTCAGCAAAAAACTTAAGTTTGATGTTGAAAAAGTATCCGCTGCTGCTGCTGAGAAAATCAAAGCGGCCGGCGGAGAAGTAGTTACTCCGGAGTAATAAGGTATGTTGAAGAAATTCGAGGATATTTTCTCGATACCGGAGCTGAGGAAGAGAATTTTATATACGCTTCTTTTCCTCTTCATATACAGGATCGGCGCTCACGTGCCGACTCCTGGCATTGACGGCGGCGCACTCAGCGAGTTTTTTGCTCAACAGTCCGGAAACCTTCTCGGTTTCTTCGACATGTTCACCGGGGGCGCCCTGTCAAAGCTTACGGTATTTGGTCTCGGCATTATGCCTTATATCTCCGCTGCTATTATACTTGAGCTTCTCACAGTTGCGGTTCCGCATCTGGCGGAGCTCAAAAAGCAGGGGAACGAGGGCAGGGAAAAAATCACAAAATATACCCGCTACGGCACGGTTCTTATCAGTGCCATTCAGGGTATGGGTATCGCCATCGGTCTTGAGAGCATGACCTCCCCAAGCGGAGTTCATGTTGTTATGTTTCCCGGCTGGGGATTCAGAATAGTCACCACAATCACCCTCACAACCGGTACAATCTTCCTTATGTGGCTTGGTGAAAAAATTACCGAACGCGGTCTCGGCAACGGTATTTCCGTTCTGATTTTCGCCGGTATTGTGGCCTCTTTTCCGTCCGCAGTCAGCAAAACATTTACACTCGTTCAGACTGGTGAGCTTCAGATAATAACCCTCATCGTGGTACTGGCGATAATACTCGCGGTCACTGCGGCGATAGTTTTTATGGAAACCTCACAGCGACGGCTGCCTATACAGCATGTCAAAAGGATAGCTGCCGGACCTCAGCACGGAAATGTGAATAACTCATATCTCCCGCTTAAGCTGAACCCCGCAGGCGTTATCCCCATAATCTTCGCTATGTCGATTCTGGCTGTGCCCAGCACACTTGCCACCTTCTCCACTAACGAAATAGTGCAGAAGATAAGCTTCTGGTTCACTCCCAGCTCGGCAATGTATTATGTCTTCTCGCTTGTTATGATCGTTTTCTTCACTTACTTCTATACTTCGATCATCTTCAACCCGACTGACATTGCGGAAAATATCAACAAAGGCGGCGGCGTTATCCCCGGTAAAAGACCCGGCGAACACACTGCCGCATTTATAGATTATGTTCTTTCAAGGCTGACTTTCGTAGGTGCTATATATCTTTCTGCGGTTGCGCTTCTGCCCCAGCTTTTCATATCAGGATTCAATGTTCCCTTCTATTTCGGCGGAACAAGCCTCCTGATCGTTATCGGTGTGGGTATGGACGTAATCAGCAAGATAGAGACACACCTTGTCTCTCACAACTACGACGGCTTCCTTAAGAAAGGAAGAATCAAAGGGAGAAGTCTCATATGATAAATATGATATTTCTTGGGCCTCCCGGAGCAGGAAAAGGCACTCAGTCTGCATACATCATCCGTGATTACGGTCTGGTGCAGATCTCAACCGGAGACCTTCTCCGTCAGGCAGTAAAAGATCAGACACCCCTCGGCAAAGAGGCTAAAATGTATATGGACGCAGGGCAGCTTGTGCCTGATGCACTTATCATAGGCCTCATGAAGGACAGGCTCGCCTCTCCTGACTGCGCAAAGGGTGTTATCTTTGACGGCTTCCCCAGAACCATAGCTCAGGCGGAAGCGCTTGATTCTATGCTTAAAAACGATCTCAAAACAGGGATCACCCACATCGTCAGCCTTAATGTGGCGGATGAGCTTCTTGTGGAAAGAGCCGTGGGCAGAAGAAGCTGCCCGAAAGACGGAAAAGTCTACCACATCAAGTATAATCCTCCCAAAGTAGGCGGAGTGTGCGACCTTTGCGGAACTACACTCAGCCACAGGGATGATGACAGGGAAGATACGATTAAAAATCGCCTTAAGGTTTACCATGAAACCACTTCACTTCTTAAAGGATATTACGCTGGCAGCGGTAAATTCTCAGAAGTTAACGGTGAAGGAAACCCTGACGGCGTTTACGAAAAGATAAAAGGAATTCTTGGTTAATGGTTTTCCTCAAGTCACAGAGAGAGATAGAGCTTATGAGAATCCCCTGCGGAATCGTATGGGAGGTTCTTGATAAGCTCTCCTCATTCATCAAACCGGGTATCTCAACAAAAGATATTGACAAGTTTGCTGAAAATATAATAAACTCTCGGTCTGCCTTTCCGTCCTTTAAGGGGTATCACGGGTATCCGGCAAGTGTCTGCGCCTCGGTTAACGAGGTGGTAGTACACGGAATACCGTCAGAGAGAATCCTGAAAGAGGGCGATATTATTACGGTAGACGTAGGCGCATTCAAAGAAGGTTTCCATGGTGACGCTGCGAGAACTTACCCGGTGGGTCAGATCTCAGAGGAGGCCGCAAGGCTTATCCGTGTCACTGAGGAATCTTTTTTTAATGGAATAGAATATGCACGGGTCGGAAACAGGCTTTCCGATATATCCAGCGCAGTTCAGCAGACCGTTGAAAAGAACGGTTTTGCTGTCGTTAGAGACTTTTTCGGTCACGGTATAGGGCGAAACATGCATGAAGAGCCCACCATACCTAACTTCGGCCGCCCCGGAAGGGGACTCAGGCTGAAGGAAGGAATGGTTTTAGCCGTTGAACCGATGGTCACAGCCGGTTCTTATGAAACCAAAACCCTCTCTGATGGCTGGACAGCTGTCACCGCGGACAGCAGTTTGGCGGCACATTACGAAAACACCGTTGCTATAACGGAAAAGGGACCGGAGATTCTTACAATAGGGAGCGTATGAGCAAGAAGGACGATGTAATCGAGATTGTCGGTACAGTCGTTGAGGCGTTGCCCAATGCTATGTTCAAAGTTGAGCTGGAAAACAAGCATGTTATCCTTGCTCACCTTTCCGGAAAGATGAGGATGCATTTCATCCGTATTCTGCCCGGAGACAAAGTTACCGTAGAGTTATCCCCGTATGACCTTTCAAGGGGCAGGATAACCTATCGTCACAAGAAGTAACGGGGTGCAGAAATGAAGGTCAGGGCAAGTGTTAAGCCTATTTGCAGTAAATGCAAAATTGTTAAAAGAAAAGGTGTCGTAAGGGTGATATGTGAAAACCCCAGACACAAACAGAGACAGGGCTAAGGAGGATTTCAAGTGGCACGTATAGCTGGTGTTGATATTCCCAACAACAAAAAAGTTGAAATCGGACTTACCCACATCTTCGGCGTTGGCCGTCAGGTGGCTTTGTCTATACTTAAAGAGACTAATATATCGCTGGAGAAGAGAATCGGCGACCTTACGGAAACCGAAATCTCAGAAATCAGGCTTTATATCGAAGCCAACCTTAAGGTTGAGGGTGATCTCAGAAAAGATATCGCTCTTAATGTTAAAAGGCTCATGGAAATCAACTGTTACAGAGGACAGAGGCATAAAATGCACCTTCCCTGCCGCGGTCAGAAAACCAGAAGCAATGCGAGAACCAGAAGAGGTCTTGCTGGCAAACGCGGTATCAAAAGGAAGTAGAGGGTAGTTCGAAATGGCAAAAGCTAAAAAAACAGCTAAAAAACGCGATAGGAAAAACGTCCCCAAAGGCGTCGCGCATATAAACTCAACCTTCAACAATACAATCGTTTCCTTTACCGATATGGGCGGTAATGTTATCTGCTGGTCTGCCGGCGGTTGCAACGGTTTTAAAAACTCAAGGAAATCCACTCCTTTCGCTGCTCAGCTTTCCGCTGAGGCTGCTGCTAAAAAAGCAATGGAAAACGGCATGAGAGAAGTGGAGGTCAATGTCAAGGGGCCCGGTTCCGGTCGTGAAAGCGCTATCAGGGCAATTCAGGCTGCGGGAATTAAAATCACTCTCATCAGAGACGTGACACCTGTTCCCCACAACGGCTGCAGACCCCGCAAAAAGAGAAGAGTATAAGGTTGGAGGTTCAAATTGGCTAGGTATACAGGCGCAGTTTGCAAGCTCTGCAGGCGTGAAGGCACAAAACTTTACCTCAAAGGCGAGCGTTGCTATAAAGATAAATGCGGTATCGAGAAAAAAGCTTATCCTCCCGGACAGCACGGTCAGCTCAGAAAAAAACTCAGCGACTACGGTATGCAGCTCAGGGAAAAACAGAAAGTTAAAAGATTTTACGGTATCCTTGAAGCCCAGTTCCGTCTTTACTTTGAGAAAGCGGCCAGAATGCAGGGCATTACCGGCGAAAACCTTCTCTCTCTCCTTGAAAGAAGGCTTGACAATGTTGTTTACAGAGCAGGTTTCGCAGGAAGCCGCAAGGAAGCAAGACAGATGGTTCGCCACGCTCACTTCCTGGTAAACGGACGTAAGGTCAATATCCCCTCTTTCATAGTGAAAGTTGGCGAAGTTGTTGAAGTAAGAGAAAAATCAGGTGATCACGGTCGCGTTAAGGAATGCCTTGAAACCGCTGAAGGAAGGGGTGTGCCTGAGTGGCTGACTCTTGACAAAGACGGCAAGAAAACCCAGGTTGTGAGACTTCCTGAGAGGACTGACATAAACTACGAGATTCATGAACACCTTATAGTGGAACTGTACTCTAAGTAGTAAGTAGCTTAATGTAACCGGAGGACATCCGTATGATCATCATGAACTTTCATGAAATAATAAAGCCCAGGAAAATCGAACCTGTAGGCGAAGTTACATCCAAATACGGAAAATACGTAGCTGAACCCTATGAGAAAGGTTTCGGTATCACCGTGGGAAATGCTCTTCGCAGAGTTATGCTTTCCTCCATTGAGGGCACTGCTGTGGTGGGCGTTAAGATCGAGGGCGTTACCAACGAGTTCAGCACACTTCCGGGTGTTTACGAAGATATAGTTGACATAATTCTCAACCTTAAAGCGCTTGATCTCAAACTCGGCGTACATGAGCAGAGAAGATTCTACATCAGGAAAAAGGGCGAAGGGCCTGTAACAGCCGCTGACATCAGAGGCGAAGGACAGCTCGAAATCCTTAATCCCGAACAGGTCATCTGCACCCTGACTGACAATGAAACAGAGCTTTACATGGAGCTTCTGGTTCAGAGAGGTCTTGGTTATGTTCCCGCTGAGGAATTTGAAAAAGATATAGACGAAGTTGATATGGTTCCCGTTGATGCGATTTTCTCGCCTGTCAAAAGGGTAAACTACTTTGTTGAAAACGCGCGCGTCGGACAGAGTACCGACTATGACAAGCTTATCATCGAAGTGGAGACAGACGGCTCCATCACTCCTGAGGATGCGATAGCTTTCGCAGCCAAAATTGTGAAGGATCACATGAACCTGTTCATCAACTTTGAAGAGCCTGAGGTTGAAGATTCCGATGTCGATGAATCCAGCAAGAATGATCAGCTTTTTGATCTTCTTGACAAGAGCATTGAAGAGCTTGAACTCTCCGTCAGAGCTTATAACTGCCTGAAGAATGCCAATATCAAAACTCTGGCTGAACTTTGCAGGAAGACGGACAGCGAAATGCTTAAAACAAAAAACTTTGGCCGCAAATCCCTTGAGGAGATCAAAAAAGTTCTCCACGAACTCGGTCTCGGACTGGGGATGGATCTTGAGGCTATAGGTTATGTGAATTCAGATTCGGAGGATGAATAGATGCGTCATAGAAAAAGCGGCAAAAAACTCGGCAGGCCGACGGCGCACAGATTCTCTATGCTCAGAAGCATGGCAGGTTTCCTGATTGAGCACGGCAGAATCGAGACAACTGTAACCAGAGCTAAAGCTCTTCGTTCTTTTGTCGAGCCCCTGATAACTTTCGGCAAGGCCGGAGACCTTTCAGCAAGAAGACTCGTGCTGAAAAGACTCCCCAACAAAAAGGTAGTTAACCTCCTTTTTGACGAAGTAGCGCCCAAGTTCAAAGAACGTCCCGGCGGCTACACAAGAATAGTCAAAACCGGCTATCGCAAAGGCGATCAGGCGGATATGGCAATTATCGAGCTTGTTAAAGAGTAAGATATACAGAAGGCGGTCTGAAATGGCCGCCTTTTTTGTGCCTACATCCCTTCCTTTCATTTTAAGTTTTTAAATATTTTTTCATCTTTTATCCATAATAATCTAAGTTGTCAAACTTACATTATGTCTTCTTCCGTGTGCTGTGCCTCATTAACTTATGCCTTTTATTCTTTTAGCTTTAAATGTTATACGTTGGCTCTGATTTGGCTAATCTGATGCTGTGAAATCTATGTCAAAAATATTATTTGCTCTTTTGTCTAAATGGTTTATACTTCCGCTATACGATATAAAACTGTTCTGTAAAGCGCTTATGCTCAAAAAAACCGAACAGTATTAATTGAACGGCAGGTAGTTAAATGGGAACAGCAGTGAAGGCTGAAATTTCAAAATTCGGCAGAAAGCTTGTTGATAACGGGCTCACCACTTCATTTTTCGGAAATATATCAGCTTATGAAAACGGAATCCTCTATGCCACTAAAACCGGCTCAATGCTTGATGAACTTGAAGATGAGAACATTGTTGAGGTTTTCCTTGATAAGGCCTGTCAGAACGACAGTCTGGCTACTACAGAGCTTTGTGTGCACAGGAGAATCATACGTGACACAGGCGCTAAGAGGGTAATGCACGCCCACACTGTTTACTCCATTCTTGCGGGTGACTTTTTTAAGGAGGCTGCCTGTTTCAGCGCAGCGGAGATTCTCCCTTTCCTCAAATATGTCCCTGTTGTGACCGGAAAAAGCGGAACAGATGAGCTTGCAGAGAATGTTGCCGAAGGCCTCTCCATGAATAAAATTGTAATCGTAAAGGACCACGGGGTATTTGCCGTCGGTGATACTCTCAAGGAGTGCTACGTGTACATCTCCGGTCTTGAGTTTTACGCCAAGGCGCTCCTGCTCAAGAAGCTTTTTACAAAGAACGGTATTATCGGAATTATTTGAGATAGAAAAGGAGGAAGAGGATTCCTATAACTGTCAGTATGTTGATGAGTACGCTGGTGAATTTGTCCTTTTCCGCCTTGTGCCTGAATACCTCATGCTCCTGTAAGAGCCTGCCCTGATTCTTTATGGTTTCTTCGATCATATAGCGCTCGCGCAGGAGTTCTCGGATGAATTTGCTGATGTCTATTTCATCAATTTTGGAGCGGTTCAGATGTTCGTGGAGGTTCATGCATAATACCGCTTCCATCGTCCCTTCATGAGCAAGCCCCTGATTTTCTTTAAAGTCAAACCCGAAGTTGGAAAAGAAGTGTACTGCTCTTTTTCTGTCTTCTTCATTCGGCAGAAATGTTGAGGAAACATTAATCACATCAACCATGTAGTTGGGGTATTTAACAATCATCCAGCGGATAATCTCATTGAGCGCGAAGGTTCCCACACCCTTATCGCGGATGCTGGAGCCTATCATCATTCTGGGACCTGCGGCTATGGTGACTGTTTCTCTGTTTGCGTCGGCAGTGGCGGTGAATCTGTTGGTTTTATCATCGAGGGGTGATGCTTTGGAAGGATCATCGTCCGGAACCCCGCTCAGGAGCTCGTCTTTTATGATTGGTGTCACATCCACGCTGATAGTTTCGGAGTAGCCGTGCTTTTTGCTGCGCACATTTACCATGACGTAAGCAAAAACGCGGTCGCCCGCGCCAATTTTCTGCTTAACTCTGATAAGTTTGATATTATTCATCTTACCTACTTGCTGAAAAGTCTTTTCAGTCTCCCCAGAAGAGAAGCATCTTCAATCACCAAGGGTATAATATGGCTTCTCAGGGCTGCGTTTTTTCTTATGTTGGGAACAACAACGGAAACAGCATTAAGATAATGCATATCAAGACTGCTGTCCAGTCTTTGAGTGCTTATGCCGTTTTCCATCAGTTTTGATATGAAGTTACGGATGATGGCATTAAGCACGGTTATGTTCTTCACATTTTTCGCAAGTATATCCTGAATGCTCTGCTTTTTGGTGAGAAAATCTCTCATGTTTTTGTCAGTAAGATGTTTTCTGGCGAATGACCTGTACTTGCGGATGCTGTGTCCCAGAACATGGATCATAAGCAGATTAAAATAGTGTATAAAGAAAACGTATTTGTATTCGGCCACAGGGTCAGACTGCATGGAGCCTGAGCCCACGGAAGGTCTTTCGGGCAAAACCGACAGTACATCCTCATTAATCCAAACCCACAGAAGTTTGGAGAAGTCATCAAGCTCCATGAGAACGTCTCCGTCAAGAATATCAAAATTATCGATTTCAAGGCTGGCTTTGTCCATTAACTACCTCATATAAAATTATATCCCCTCAGAAAGTGAGGGGATATACGAAAGACAATTATACGTATAATGCGGAATAATGGAAGAAATTTAAGAAGAGCGCTGACTTGATTATGATAAATTTTATTATCCGGTCAGGATTTAGGAAAATGTTGAATCGCCGCCTAAAGTCCTGTATAAAAAACTATGGCAGAACTGATAGGCGATTTCGATAAACTTTTTACTGTAAATACGAAAATCACTCTCGTGGTTCCCGATGGTGACTATGCGGGCAATTATGATTCCAGAGTCGAGGATTTTGACCGCGACGGAAGCATTCTTGCTGCCATGCCTTCCAGCGGGGGCATTCCCGTTCCTCTTATTCCCGGTACTAAGGCGGAAGTGAGCTTCATGGGACCTGACAGCCGCTATATGTTCGCAACCAGTGTCCTCGGCAGGGTAAAAACAGGCTCAATCTACTTTCTCAAACTCAAAAAGCCTGAACAGGTTGAACGGAACCAGCTCAGGGATTTTTTCCGTGTCTCCACCAGAATAAAAGGGAGCATTGCGCTGTTTCATCCGCTTGCACCGGGTGAGAAAACCAGCATGGCTTACGATTCCCGCGATTGCATGGTTGTTGATATTTCCGGCGGCGGGTGCAGGTTGATCTCTGAGGCGGAAGCTGCCAAAGGTCAGCATGTCAGTGTTGATTTATCGGAAATTCTCGGCAGAGGATCTGTGATTCACGGGAGGGTTATACGCACTGTGCGCCTTGAGGGGAAAAACCAGATAAGTGTGGAGTTCAGCTTTAAGAAGGAATCCGAGCGCAACCCCCTAGTGAAATATGTATTTAAGCGCCAGATAGAGCTTAAGCAGATCAGGGGATAGAGCTTCTCAGCGCAGCACTCAGTCTGCGGATCTGCTCAGCGCTAAGCGCCTTGGGACGCTTAAACCGCACTCCGGGCGGGTTATCAAACAGGCGCATGCGCAGCCCTTCAAATTCGTCCCTCAGCCCGTTCTCGGCCGCTTCAACGGCTCTCAGCCTCTCTTTTGTTATGACTCCGCTTATCCGTGTAGCCACGCAGGAATCATTGGGGAAAGCAAAACCGTCCGCTGTGAGCGGCGCTATGGTTTCGTGTACGAACTCCTTGCCCAGTTCATTGTCCAGCAGGGGGGAAACTATGCCGTATTCTATTACTGCCGCCATGCCGGGGCGGTATTCCTTAGTATCTTCTATATTTGTGCCGTCAAGGATGTGGTCTATGCCTTTTTCTATTGCTGTTTCGGTTATGGATTTCAGAATCTCTTTTTTACAGACATAGCACCTGTTCGGCTTATTCTGCAAAAACTCGTCAGTGATATTAAGCTTCTTGGAGATCCACTGCACACCGAGGCAGGAGGCAATTTTTCGGGCATTTTCCACCTGATACCAGAAAATGTGCGGGGACTCCATAGTCACCGCGATGACATTTTCCGCACCGAGATGTTCCGCCGCCAGCATAAGCACCGCTGTGCTGTCCGCACCGCCGCTGAAAGCGACTATAGCCTTGTCAAACTGTTTAAAATACCGATTCAATAAAACCGCCGCCAAGCAGCACCTCTCCGTCATATACAGCCGCAACCTGACCCGGCGCGGGTGAAAGCTGCGGTTCATCAAACAGCAGAACCGCTTTTCCGTCAGGAAGAATCTCCAGAGTGCAGGGCGCTTCCGTCATCCTGTAGCGCAGGCGTGCCTTTGCCCTGCGGATATAGCTGTCCGCATCGGCAAAGATACAGTCCTTGAGCTTAACACCGCGTTTGGCCGATTCCTCTTTGATGCCCAGATGCACATCACCGCTTTTGGGATCTATGGAGCTCACATAAAGCGGCTCATGATAACCTATTCCGAGACCTTTTCTCTGTCCGACTGTGTAGAAAACTATTCCGTCATGCTCTTTAAGGGGCTTGCCGTCCAGTATGAAGCTTCCCTTTTTTATGTCCTTGTCTTTGAGCTTACCGCGCAGATAATCCCTGTAGTCGCCGCCCATGAGGAAGCAGACTTCCTGACTGTCCTTTTTCTCCGCAACGGAAAGACCGAACTCCAAGGCGAGCTTCCGGGTCTGATCCTTTGTCATCTCACCCAGAGGAAAGCGGATTACATCAAGCTGATAAGGCTCCATCAGACATAAATAATAGGACTGATCCTTGTTTTTATCCAGCCCCTTTGCCACAAGTTTTTTGCCGTTGCGCTCCACTATACGGGCATAATGGCCTGAGATAAGCGCAGTACAGGCTTCGGCCTTCATCTCTCTGTAAAGGTAGTTGAACTTTGCCCCGTGGTTGCAGTGGCAGCAGGGGTTGGGGGTTTTGCCGAGTTTATATGTGCGGATGAAGTATGATATTACATCCTCTCCGAAGAACTTGCGGTAATCAGCGGCGTACCACTTAATGCCGAGCTGCTTTGCGCAGGCTTCCGCATCGGCAAGCGCCTGTTCCTGTCCGTCGAATAAATGCAGGGTCACGCCGGTTACGTCATACCCCTGCTCAAGCATAAGCATGGCGCAGGTTGTGCTGTCCACGCCGCCGCTCATGGCAACCATAACTTTTTCTTTCATTTATTTTCCTTTCTTTACTTTTTGAGTACGGAATGTTAGCAGTTATTATGAACAGTATGTATTAAAAGGGATTTGATGAAAGTTTCAACTGTTATTTTCGATTTCGGCGGAGTGATAGCCGAGGAAGGCTGGGCAAAAGGGGTGAGGATAATCGCAGAGAAATGCGGTCACGAGCCTGAGGGATTTTTTGAGCTCTGCGTTCAGGCAATCACCGACACCGGTTTCTGTCTGGGTAAGGTGGATGAATACGGCTACTGGGAAGCAGTGAAAAAACAGGTCAGTCTGCCCATGAGCATCACGGAACTGAGGAATGAGATCCTCCCCAGATTTGTGGTGCGCCCGTATGTGATTGAACTGGCAGAAAAACTCGGCAGGAAATACAGAACGGCAATCCTGAGCGATCAGACCCACTGGCTGGATGAACTGAATGAAAGGGACGGCTTTTTTAAGAGTTTTCAGCATGTTTTCAACTCATACCACGACGGAAACAGCAAGCAGAACCCTGCATATTTTACAGAAACCTGTAATAAGCTGAACATTTTTCCGCAGGAAGCGGTGTTTATTGATGATAATAAGGGAAATATCGCCCGTGCTCTCGGCGTGGGGATGAATGCCGTACTGTATGAAACCTTTGAACAGACGGCTGATGAACTGAAAAAATATGTGGAAATTTAGTACGGAGGTTGCTTATGTTCAGAATTTCTAAACAAGACACGGCACTTATAGTGGTTGATGTTCAGGAAAGGCTTATCCCCGCTATGGACCCCAAGGTTTACGAACGCATCAGAAACAACATAATCAAGCTTATAAAAGGCTTTAAGATCATAGGCTCCCCTGTTCTCGTCACCCAGCAGTACACCAAAGGGCTGGGCGGCACAGTGAAGGAGATCGTTGATGAAGCAGGAGAGGAACATTTCGAGAAAGTTACCTTTTCATGCTGCGGAGAGAAAGCTTTTGTAGAAAAACTGAAAAACGAGGGCATAAAAAATGTGATCCTCACCGGAATGGAAACCCATGTGTGCGTTCTCCAGACTGCTGTGGATCTCATCGCAAACGGCTTCAATGTCCATGTGGTTGCTGATTCCGTATGCTCCCGTGCCAAGTTCAACTGGGAAATAGGACTGAGATATATGGAGAAGGCGGGCGCTGCTGTCACCGTTTCCGAAACTGTTCTCTTTCAGCTTCTTGGCGCTGCCGGAACTCCTGAGTTCAAGGAAGTTTCAAAACTCATCAAATAATTGTCATATCACATGTGTTTTCCGTCGGGAGTCTGCGTTTCCGGCGGAAAATCCTTTTTGTATCAATCATAATTTTTTAATCTTTTCCTGAACTGAGGTTCATTGGATTTTCCGATATTTATATATTAAACTAGTGTATAAATAATTCGGGAAGGTGTGTTATATGGGTAAGGGCATAAGAGTATTAATGCTTGTTATTATCATGCTGTCTGCCGGTGCTTCTTTTGCGGGTGATGTAAATCTGAATCTCGGATACGAAAACACCGCTTCAAATCAGCATGAACTTGGCGGAGGAACTGATCAGATTATCTACGGCGGGGATGACTTAATAACCGGAAGGATCAGCGGTGACGGTTCCTTTGAGCCGCAGGCGGAAGACGGGAACTACATTATCGGCTTTTCAGCCTTTATAAGCGAGTATTACCAGATTTACTCCGTTCCGGTGAGTTATAAAATCAGTGACAGGCTGAAACTGGCCGCTTCTTTTCCTCTGGTTCGCAGAACTGTTGAACACGAGGGCAAAAAATACAGCAAGGCAGGGTTAGGCGATATTTCTGTCGGGTTCGGGTGGCTGGCTTTCAGCAATACGGACTCTGAGTCAGTCACAAGCTTCTCTGTGACTCTCCCCACAGGGGACGCTGAGGCAGAGGATGGAGGATATGCGGTTCCGCTGGGTTCAGGCGGCTATTCTTTCTTCCTTTCACAAAGCCTGATTTACAGGCTGGGGCAGTCCGCATTTACGGTTCTCGGTGAGGCAGGGCTAAGATATTTTACTGATACTAAATATAGAATTTTCAACACAGAAGAAGAACTCAGGCGGGGAAATCAGTTATTCGCCATGGGCGGTCTGCAGCATCAGACAACGGATAAACTCAGGCTGAACAGCAAGCTGAAATATACTTACGTGGCGGAAGGCGAATCCCGGCTTGCCGGACAGGGGTGGAAAGACAGCGGAGATGCCGTAAATGCCCTTGATCTCATTCTTTCCGGCACATACAAAGCTTACAGCAAATACTGGATTGAGCTCGGCGTGGTGATTCCTGTTGCTACCGGATACGATAACAGCGTTGATAATGAGGAAGACAGAAGCATAGGCTTTACTGCCTCAGTGTACACAAGGTTTTAGGCATAAGGAGCGGTGAAATGAGAAATATATTTAAACTTATCCTTCTGGCTCTTGCTTTTGCGGCTATTACGGCATGCGGTGGTTCCTCCGGTTCAAAAGATGACGGCGGACTTTCAATGAATCTCAGGTTTGAGCAGCCTCAGGAGAGAGCATCCATAGCTCTTGAATCCCTTTATCTGATTGTTGCAAATGAAGACCTGAATATTACTAAGGACAGTTACGACCTGCTTCAGCTTTACAATGAAGGCAGCGGCAGTTTTACGGTTTCAGGCCTTACCGACGGTGATAAGTATTACTTCAAGGTTTACGGATATGCCGAAGACAGCATGGTGTACTATGGCGCTGCTTCTCTTGTTGTTCAGCCCGGTTCAAATAATCTGGATCTTTATGTCAGGCTCACAAAAGGGCAGTATGAGGCCAGTCTGCCGTCATTCTGCGTGGGTTCAATGTATAACGGCGCTTCAAATCTTGCAGTGAGTTATGCTGATTCCGTGGGTTCATTTTACGTTATTTCCGATAATAACCTCACAGATTTTTATGGTCCTGTGAATATGGTTAATTTCTCTTCGGCAGTTGAAATCAGCGGTGCTGACGCAGAAGGCGGGTTTGAAGGTGTCTACAGCGGAACTCTCACAACTGGCGACACATTTACCGCAAGGGCATTTTTTACCAATATGTTCGGGCAAAGCGACTTTGAGGACAGAATGTTCTTTACCGATCAGATTTTTACTGATGCTGCAGTCATAGACGCAATTCCGCCCCATGTTGACGCTTCCGCAGCGAATACAATTACATGGACACTTCCGGTTAATTCCGGCAGCAATGAGTTTACGGCTGTTGCAGTGCGGATAATAGATGCTGATACGGATGATGAAACCAATATAAGCTTAGGTGTTTCCGCAGCTTCATACACCATACCGGCAGGTACTCTCAAAGCAAACGGCTGGTACATGTTTCATGTTATAACCTCTAACGGGTGCAATATGTCGGTGTCTGAAACTTCATTTATGACAAATCCTTAATAAACAAATGAAGGGGGCTTAGCCCCCTTCATACGGTATTAAAACTTTACAAACTCTTTCATATTTCCGCTTTTCAAACTCCCGCGTTTGGTAATAAAATAGAGCATGTCAAATATGCTCCTGATGTTCTTAATGTTTCTGGTCATGATCTCCTGGGGGGGATCATGGATAAACGCCAAAATGCTTGTGCGTTATGCCGCGCCTGACCAGCTTATCTTCTGGCGGTTCGCCCTTACTACACTTACCCTTATCCCCGTTATGCTTGTTCTTAAGGAGGGTTTCCGCTTCCGCAGGACAGGTTTTTTTGCCGCACTGGGCGGGGCTGTTCTGCTTCTTGTGTATAACTTCTTTTTCTTCATGGGGCTCAGCAAGGGACTGGCAAGTATAGGCGGTGTTCTCACCACCACGCTTATTCCTGCGGTAACTTATTTTATCAATAAGCTTATTTCCCGCGGCGGGTTCCTGAAAAAGGATGTGATAGGGCTCTGCATAGGCGCTGTGGGTGCGGGGTTTATTTTAAGAATATGGGAAATGGACTGGTACGCTCTGTTTCACAGCGGAAACGTGTTTTTTCTCCTTGCCGCGGTGACATGGGCTGCCCTCACAAACCTCAGCGCGCGGGTGAAAACTATTCTGTCACCCATAGGGTTTAACTTTTACCTCTCTCTGTTCACCACGCTGTTCATTTTTGCTTATATGAAGGGTGATGTGGGCAGCATGGCCTCGTTTGACTGGCTGTTCTGGCTGAATCTTTTCCTGCTTGCGGTATTTGCGACTACGTTCGGTTCATCTGTTTATTTCATATGTGCTTCTAAACTGGGCTCTGACAAGGCCAGCTCTTTTGTTTTCCTTGTCCCTGTGAGTGCGCTGCTTTTCAGCATGCTTTTCCTCGGTGAGAAGGTGGCATGGAGCACATTCACAGGCGGTGCGATCGCCCTCTGTGCGGTTTATCTGATCAATAAAAAAGCTAAAGCAGCATAAGCTCCGGAAAACGGTTCTGGCTGAGGATTAACTTGAAATTTTGTTGCAATGAGAGAGATTGCTTCACTGACGTTCGCAATGACAGTTAGTTATGCCACCCGTCCGCGGGCTCTGCGATATAAATACAAGGATATAAGTATCAATCAGCTATAAACAGCCACACGGAAGTGGCTGCGCCGTGCGGAGCGAAGGACGGTTTATCC
>NZ_JAJAPB010000020.1 GCF_026226615.1 Geovibrio ferrireducens | reverse complement strand
TTATAAACAGCCACACGGAAGTGGCTGCGCCGTGCGGAGCGAAGGACGGTTTATCCGTCCGCGAGCGGTTTCAGCAGAGCCGCAGGACGCGAGCTCTGCGATATAAATCAAGGATATAAGTATCAATAGTTTATAAACAGCCACACGGAAGTGGCTGCGCCGTGCGGAGCGAAGGACGGTTTATCCGTCCGCGAGCGGTTTCAGCAGAGCCGCAGGATGCGGGCTCTGCGATATAAAGAGGACGCGGGCTCTGCGATATAAATCAGTCACACCCGCATGTCGGGCTCAGTGTCCCGTCGCAGCACAGGGCTCTGCCGTTTGAGCATCCGCATACGCCGCCGTGTTTGGAGCAGCAGCCTCTGCGCTCATCCTCAATGGGGTATATGTAAGCGGTGTGTACGGAATCTGAGATGTATTCCGTTTTAATTGATGCCTGTGAGCAGTCCGCAGACTGAGCGGAAAAGAAGATCATGGCTGCAATCAGAATACTCATGCTTCCCCTCTCTGTTTTTCTTAAACTATACCATGATTGCTTTAACGCATCGTGTTTTTTTATCAGCAAACCCTGATTACTTTTGCCCCGGTAATGCGCAGAAGCTCCTGCGGAGTGATTTTATAGATAGAGTAGGGTGAGCCCGCAGCTGACCATATTTCTGCAAACTCCATAAGTGTTTCATCCAGAAAAACTATAGGCTCTTCTTTGTGGGCAATGGCAGGAACACCGCCTATTACATACCCTGTTTTTTCCCTTACGAAGTCTGCATCAGCCTTATCCGGCTTCTCACCGAGGTGATCCCTGATCAGTTTTGTATCCACACGGTTTACGCCGCTGGTGATCACCAGAACTGCCTTGTCTGCGCTTTTTGCCCTGAAAACAATTGATTTCGCTATCTGCGCCAGTTCGCAGCCCGCTGCATCTGCTGCTTCCTGAGAGGTTTTGGTTGACTGTGAAAAAGTTAAAACTTCAGTATTTACACCTAGTTCCCTGAGTGCACCTGCCACTTTTGCTACGCTGTCCTGCGGTTTTTTCATATTATCCCTTCGTGATTTTTGATTTTATTTATCATATAGCCTCATATTGAGAAATAGTTAAGTATTTATTCAGTGTCTTTGAAAAATTTAATCTCTATAAAATCCATATTTTTTATTGACTTAATTATTTATCTATAATATCTATCGATCCACAAGATAAAAGGAGGACGCGCATGAAAAATGTCATAGGGAAACTTTTAACGGTCTTTATCTTAACGATTATTCCTTTGAGCCTGTTTGCGAAGGATATAACTCTCCTTAATGTTTCATACGACCCCACGAGGGAGTTCTATGAAGAGTACAACGCAGCATTTGCTAAGTACTGGCAGGGCAAGACAGGGGATAAGGTCACAATCAGGCAGTCGCACGGCGGCTCAGGCAAGCAGGCGCGCTCAGTTATTGACGGGCTTGAGGCGGATGTGGTCACTCTGGCACTGGCTTATGATGTGGACGCTCTGCATCAGAACGGCAAGCTCATTCCGGCAGACTGGCAGAAACGCCTTAAGCAGAACAGCTCTCCCTATACCTCCACTATTGTTTTCCTCGTGAGAGCGGGCAACCCGAAAAATATCAAAGACTGGAACGATCTGGCTAAACCCGGTGTTTCCGTTATTACGCCCAACCCGAAAACCTCCGGCGGAGCTAGATGGAACTATCTTGCAGCATGGGCTTATGCATTGAAGCATAACAACGGCAGCGAGGCAAAAGCCGCAGAGTTTCTTTCAGCTATTTTCAGAAATGTGCCTGTTCTGGATTCCGGTGCGAGAGGCTCGACCATAACCTTTGTTGAGAGAGGCATAGGCGATGTTTTCATATCATGGGAGAACGAGGCCTTCCTCGCGGTGAATACTCTCGGCAAGGGCAAGTTCGAGATAGTTGTTCCTTCGCTCAGCATACTCGCGGAACCTCCCGTTACAGTGGTTGACAGGGTTGTGGACAAGCGCGGAACGCGTGAAGCGGCAAACGCTTATCTGGAATACCTTTATACACCGCAGGCGCAGGAACTTGCAGGAAAGCACTACTACCGTCCGAGGGACCCGAAAGTCCTTGAAAAATACAGCAATGTATTTGTTAAGACAGAGCTTGTCACCATTGATGATGTCTTCGGCGGATGGCAGAAGGCACAGGAAACTCATTTCAGTGACGGCGGAACATTCGACAAAATCTATAAAAGATAGACTCCGTAATACGGAACATAATCTGCCTCAGGGGGGAGGAGGATTTTCTCTGAATTGAGACAATCCTCCTCAGTATTTATTACGGAGCGGCTATGAATAAAAATAATGTAATACCCGGATTCGGGCTGTCACTGGGCTATACTCTGCTTTTTCTGAGCCTTATTGTGATTATCCCGCTTTCCACAATTATAATATCCGTCACATCAATGACTTTCGGTGAGTTTGCCGCAGTGGTTACCGATGCGCGTTCGCTGGCATCATACAGGGTGACGCTGCTTACATCATTTTTTGCGGCTTTTGCGAACCTCATCATAGGCTTCATCACTGCGTGGGTGCTCACAAGGTATGAGTTCCCCGGCAAATCACTGCTTAATGCCTTTGTGGATCTCCCTTTTGCACTGCCTACCTCCGTTGCCGGGGTCACGCTGACCGCGCTTTATGCGGAAAACGGGTGGCTGGGGGCTTTTCTTGCGGGGTTTGGTGCAAAGGTTGTTTTTAACTCATGGGGAATAACCCTTGCCCTGATTTTTGTGACATTTCCCTTTGTGGTACGCAGTGTTCAGCCTGCGCTGGAGGAGCTTGAGAAAGAGCTTGAGGAAGCCTCCGCCAGTCTGGGAGCCACAAGGTTCCAGACGGTAAGGCGGATTATACTGCCTATCGTGTCCCCTTCGCTGATAACGGGCTTTTCCCTTGCATTTGCAAGAGGTCTGGGGGAATACGGCTCGGTTATTTTTATCTCAGGGAATATGCCTTACCGCACTGAAATAACTCCGCTGCTTATAGTCACCAAGCTTGAGCAGTACAACTATGCAGAGGCGAATGCCCTTGCTCTTGTTACTCTTCTGACTGCTTTTGCGGTGCTGTTTGCTCTGGGTATCCTCAAAAGAATAATAAGGAGGGTTCCTGCATGAGCAATCCTGCAAAAACGAACAGCAGAGCACTGACTGAGCCCGCATTTGTACGCTATACCCTTATAGGTTTCGTACTTCTGGTATTTGTGCTTCTTCTGTTTACACCTCTGGTGTTTATATTCGCCACAGCCTTCAGGGACGGGTGGGAAGTTTATGTCAGGTCGGTAACTGAGCCGGATGCCCTCTCCGCAGTTAAGCTCACGCTTATTGCCGCGGTTTCGGCTGTTTTTTTCAACCTTATTTTCGGTATTGCCGCTGCATGGGCGGTTACAAAGTTCCGGTTCAAAGGGAAAAGCTTTCTGGCTGCGCTTATAGATCTGCCTTTTTCTGTCTCCCCTGTTATAGCGGGGCTTGTGTTCATACTCCTGTTCGGCAACCACGGCCCTTTGGGCAGGTGGTTGATAGCCAATGACTTTAAGGTCATTTTCGCTGTGCCGGGGATAATTCTTGCTACAATCTTTGTTACCTTCCCTTTCATAGCCCGTGAGCTTATTTCCCTCATGCAGGAGCAGGGCACGGAAGAGGAGGAAGCGGCAATACTCCTCGGCGCTTCCGGCTGGAAAACCTTTCTGCGGATAACTCTTCCTAACATCAGGATAGGCCTCTTCTACGGCATTGTGCTTTGCAGCGCCAGAGCAATAGGGGAGTTCGGAGCCGTTTCCGTGGTTTCCGGCCACATACGGGGAATGACAAACACAATGCCTCTGCATATCGAGATTCTTTATAACGAATACCAGTTTACGGCGGCTTTTGCCGTTTCCACAATTCTGGCCTCAACGGCGGTTATAACGCTGATCGCAAAACGGGTGCTGGAAAATATCAGCGAGAGGAAAAGGGCGGTGAACCATGAAAATAACCATTGAGGAGCTGAACAAATATTACGGCGGTTATCATGCTCTTACTGATCTTAACCTGGAGATAGCAAGCGGCGAGCTCATAGCCCTTCTGGGTCCTTCCGGTTCGGGGAAAACCACGCTTCTGCGCACCATTGCGGGGCTTGAGAACTTCGAAAGCGGCAGAATCTTTTTCGGAGAAGAGGAAACTTCCGCCCAGCCGCTTGGGAGAAGGGGTATAGGTTTTGTCTTTCAGCATTACGCACTCTTTAAGCACATGAAGGTGTTTGACAATGTAGCCTTCGGCCTCACATGCAAACCGAAAGGCAGCCGCCCCTCCAAAGAGGAGATAAGCCGTAAGGTGCATGAGCTTTTAAAGCTTGTTCAGCTTGAGCACTATGCAGACAGGTTTCCATCGGAGCTTTCCGGCGGACAGAGGCAAAGGGTCGCACTGGCAAGAGCGCTTGCCGTGGAGCCAAGGGTTCTGCTGCTGGACGAACCGTTCGGCGCTCTGGATGCCAAGGTTCGCAAGGAGCTTCGTAAGTGGCTGAGAAGGCTCCATGACGAGCTGCATATAACCAGCATATTCGTAACCCATGATCAGGAGGAGGCGCTGGAAGTGGCGGACAGAATCGTGATCATGCATAAAGGGCGCATAGAGCAGACAGGAACACCGGAAGAGGTTTACGAAAAGCCGGCAAACAGCTTTGTCTACAGCTTTCTGGGCAATGTTAATCTGTTCCACGGGAGGCTGGTCAATGGGAGCATGCAGTTTGAAAATGCATCTGTGGATGAATCGGACAAGGATCTGGATGTGAAGGATGCTGCGCTGTTTGTGCGGCCGCATGATGTGCAGGTTCTCCCGGCGGATTCTCCTGACGGGATAGAGGCGAGAGTATCATTCCTGCGGCAGAGAGGCTCGGTGGTGAACATCGAACTCTACGCAGAGGAAGGGGGCGGCAGGTATATTGATGCGGAAATCTCAAAAGATGCGGCGGATCTGCTGGAACTCAGGCTTGGGCTTAATGTGAAGCTCAGGTTCAGAAACACGAAGATCTACACCAAGGATGAGGAGGCGTACAGCTATGTCATATAAAGCACTTCTCAGCCGCTGGCGTGAGGAGGAAACGCTCAGTGCTCTCCGTTTTTTCTCCCGTGAGTTCGAAGGCCGTCACTCGCTTGCGTTCAGTCATCAGGCGGAGGATGTGGTTCTGCTTGATCTGCTGAAAAAAGCCGGGGTCACTCCGAGAGTATTCACCATCTCGACCGGAAAGCTTTTTCCGGAATCAGAGGCTATGAACAGGGAGATAGAGGAGTTTTTCGGAATCCGGCTTGATGTGATCAGACCGGAACCTGCTGAGGTGGAAAGGATGACAGAGGAGCACGGGGAGGATCTTTTCTATAAAAGCACCGAACTGCGGAAACTCTGCTGCCGTGTGCGGAAGGTTGTGCCGCTGAATGCTTATCTTAAGGGATTTTCCCTCTGGTTCACAGGCCTGAGAAAGGAGCAGTCACCCACCAGAACTGATCTTGATGTTCTGGAATATGATGAAGCATCAGGAATATACAAAGTCAGTCCTCTTCTAGAGTGGACAACCGGGCAGGTGATGGAATATGCGGAGAAACACAGACTCCCCCATAACCAGCTCTACGCAAAGGGCTTTCTCAGCATAGGCTGTGAGCCGTGCACAAGACCCGCATCAGACCCCGCAGACATAAGAAGCGGCAGATGGTGGTGGGAATCGCCCGAACATAAGGAATGCGGGCTTCATCTGAAAAAATAGTCTTATTTATAAATTATTTTAAATTACCGAGGTAGAAATGGATCATTTGCAGAAACTGGAGGCGCACAGTGTGTACATACTCAGGGAGGCTTACAGGGAATTTAAAAGCCTCTCCATGCTGTGGTCTATCGGGAAGGACAGCACAGTTCTTCTCTGGCTCACAAGGAAAGCATTCTTCGGGCATGTGCCCTTTCCCCTTATCCACATAGACACGGCATTCAAGGTTCCGGAAATGATAGCCTACCGCAACGAACTCTGCCTGAAATACCGCATTAACCTCATAGTGGGGCAGAACACGGAGGCTCTTGCCAATAACGAAACCTTCCCCGGCGGACTGGACAGGCTGGCCTGCTGCAAAAAGCTCAAGACGGAAGCCCTCGTCAACACCCTTTCCGGCGCATGGGGGAGGCAAAGGCTTGATTTTGAAACAGGCGCTCTTGTGCCGGATAAATCAAGGGAAGCCTTCACCGGGGTCATAGCCGGAGTCAGGGCTGATGAGGAAGGAAGCCGCTCCAAGGAGCGTGTGTTCTCCGCAAGGGACGAAAAGAGCGAGTGGGACACGGCAAGCCAGCCGCCGGAACTCTGGAACCAGTATAAAACAGAATTTGCACCCGGAACCCATGTCCGCATCCATCCGCTTCTGGATTGGACGGAGCTGAACATCTGGGAATATATAGAGCGCGAAAACATACCCGTAATCCCACTGTATTTTAATCAGGGGGACGGAAGAAGATACCGCTCCCTCGGCTGCTGGCCCTGCACTAAGCCTGTTGAGTCCGAAGCGCGCACAGTCACAGAGATTATTGATGAACTGAAAAGCGGCAAGTTCCGCAACATAGCAGAGCGTTCAGGCAGGGAGCAGGACAAGGAGGGGGGCGGAACCCTCGAAGCATTGAGAAAGGACGGGTATATGTGATGAAGAGGATGAATATTGTAATAACAGGTCATGTTGACCACGGAAAAAGCACGCTGACAGGCAGGCTCCTTGCGGACACGGGCAGCCTGCCCGAAGGGAAGCTGGAGGCTGTGAAGGCCATGTGCGCTGGCAACTCCCGCCCGTTTGAATATGCCTTTCTGCTGGATGCGCTGGCTGATGAGCAGAAGCAGGGGATCACCATAGATTCCGCAAGGGTGTTTTTCAAAAGCCCTTTGCGGGAGTACATCATAATCGATGCGCCCGGACACATTGAATTTCTCAAGAACATGCTCAGCGGCGCTTCAAGAGCATCCGCCGCTGTGCTGATAATCGATGCGAAGGAAGGTATTGCCGAAAACTCTAGAAGGCACGGCCTCCTACTCTCCCTGCTGGGGATAAGGCAGGTGGTGGTTGTGGTAAACAAGATGGATCTGGTTAATTACAGCAGGGATGTCTTTGACAGAATCTGCGGTGATTACAGCCTGTTTCTGGCTGAACTCGGTGTGCAGCCTCAGCACTTCATCCCCGTAGCGGCGAGGGAAGGGGTTAACCTGATCTCCGGTTCCGCAAATACCCCGTGGTACACAGGCAAGAGCGTTCTGGAGGCTCTGGACAGTTTTGATGATGAACAGTCCCTTGAGGACAAGCCGTTTGCCATGTCATTGCAGGATGTTTATAAATTTACGGAAAACAACGATGACAGAAGAATTTTTGCAGGAACCCCGTCCACCGGAACAATCAGCGCAGGGGACAGGGTAGCTTTTCTCCCCTCCGGCAAAACCAGCGTGATCAGCACTGTAGAAGGCTTTAATACAGAGCAGAGATTCAACGCCGGGGCGGGGGAGGCGACAGGCTTTACCCTTGAAACTCAGGTTTATGTTAAGCCCGGAGAGGTTATGGTGAAGGAGGGGGAAGGGAGCATTAAGGTCTCTGACAGATTCAGGGCTAATATCTTCTGGCTCGGCTCAAAACCCTTCGAAACAGGCAGAGAGTACAAACTGAAAATAGGCTGCGCTAAAACATCTGTCACTATAGAAAAAATAGAAAAGCTTATAGATGCCCAGAGCCTTGGGAAGGAGGCTGACCGGAAAGGGATCAGGCGGCATGAGGCTGCAACCCTGCTCCTTAAGACATCCGCACCAGTGGCGTTCGATACTTTCGATGCCAATGAGCCTCTGGGAAGATTTGTGATAATAGATGACTACAACATCGCAGGCGGCGGCATAATCCTTGAAGCGCTTGAAAAATCATCAGCACGGAAAGTCAGGGCGTACTCAAAGCATGAGGTTGAGCTCAACAGATTTATAAGAAAGCATTATCCGCACTGGGAATGCATAAATATAGAAGAATAAGGGGAAGAATGTGAATCTGTACAGGCTTCCCGAAGGTTATGAAAAAGTTATAGACGGTTTTGAGGCAGTTCTGAACAGCTGGCTGAACGGCGGAACCGATATGGATGAGTTCAGAAAAACATGCTCAGCTTTCGGTATTTATGAGCAGAAGCAGCAGGGAACATTCATGCAGAGGATACGTCTTGCGGGCGGAATAATCGATTCGGCTCTTCTTGGTTCATTGATGAGGCTTGCGGATGAGTATGCGGGCGGGTTTCTGCATATAACCACAAGACAGAATGTTCAGCTTCACGGTGTCGCTCCGGAGAATCTCGGTAAGCTGCAGCGCAGACTGGCTAATCTATCTCTGCTGACCAAAACGGCAGGGGGGAACTGCGTTCGTAATGTGCTGATCGATCCTCTTTCCGGTGTTTCAGATGATGATGTTTTTGATGTTTCACCCTACGGACTGGAGCTTTCAAACAGGCTGCCGGAGTATCCGGTCTTTGCTGCACTGCCGCGCAAATTCAAGATTGCTCTCTCATCATCACAGGAGGACAGAGCCCTCTGCTCCATAGCCGATCTGGGGCTGATTGCCGTGAAAAGAAGAGGGCGGCGCGGTTTTGCTGTCTATACCGGAGGCGGACTCGGTGCAAAATCCATGACCGGAGGCAGGCTTATGGATTTCATACCCGCCTCGGATATTCTCATTGCGTCATTGGCTTTCAGTGAGCTTTTTGCGGAATACGGGCAGGGAGTTCCCAGATCTCAGGCCAGACTGCGGTTCCTCATAGAGAGAATGGGCCGGGATGAGTTTTATAAAATACTTAAAGGAAAGCTGAAAAGGCTCTCAAGAGATAAATCGCTGAAAATAAAGCCAAAAGCTCTGGGCTGCGCACGGGAAACCCGCGGCGGAGATTTCAGGGATTCTGAGTGGACGGAGCAGTTTGTTTCTGCTCAGAGACAGGCAGGGCGGTATACAGTGAAGCTGCCTCTGTTTTTCGGGCAGATTTATGCAGACACGGCAGCGCAGGTGATCTCCTTCTGCAAAAAGTATCCCAAGACCGAAATCCGCTTCACCCAGACACAGAACATTCTGCTGCGTGATGTGGGCACTGCCGCTCTGGATGATGCCAAGGAGCTTGCCTTCGCAGTGAGCAGTCTGGCTGGAGCCAACGGTTTTCTCAGTGATATAAAAACCTGCGTGGGAGCGGATTTTTGCAGGCTTTCCGCCGCATCCTCCTCCGGACTGCTCAAAGGGATAATTGATGCGGCAGCGGCGGATGAGGAACTCAGCAGTGTCGGGGATGTCCGCATAGGTATCTCCGGCTGCGTAAACGGCTGCGGGCATACTGCGCTTGCTGATTTGGGGTTCGGAGGCAAGGCCGGCAGGGATGAATCCGGGGAGAGGGCGGACTGGTTCCGCATCTTCATTGGCGGCTCGCTGAAAGGCATAGGGGTAGAAATAGGTGAGCTTCCGGCATTGAATATTCCGGCTTTTACGGTTGATGTGCTGAAAAAATATAAGGCTTCGGGGGCAGTTTCCTTCGCTGATTTTCTCGCTGACGGCGGGAGGAGCGCAGCAGAGGCATTGCTGAAAGAATACTTGTGATGACTTCAAACAGGCTTATGTCAGGATGATATAAAAGCAGACTGATGACAAATACGGAAGCATGCTCTTTATATATAAAATCCCCCTCAATCCCTATTTAGTAAAGGAGGAAATCATTGCTGCCAAAACAAAAGCCCGCCCCTTTCACAGAGGCGGGCTTTATTGATTGCAGTTTGCTTTAGATTAGAACTCAGTGTCCAGAAGCATTTTTCTGATGTTCATTATTGCTTCCGTGGGGTTGAGCTCTTTCGGGCATGCCTCTACGCAGTTGTAGATTGTGTGGCATCTCCATACGCCGTGCTTATCGTTGAGGATAGGCAGACGCTCCTCAGCACCTTCGTCCCTTGAGTCAGCGAGGTATCTCCATGCTCTGAGGAAGGCGTTGGGTCCGAGGTATTTTTTGTCAGCCCAGTATGAGGGGCATGAGGATGAGCAGCATCCGCAGGCGATACACTCATACAGACCGTCAAGTTTCTTCCTGTCTTCGGGAGACTGGTAGATTTCCTTGTCGGGGTTGGGTGACTTTCTTATGAGGTAAGGTTTAACAGTGATGAACTTCGAGAAGAAGTCATCAACGTCAACCACGAGGTCTCTCATAACGTTCATGCCGGGAAGCGGCTGAACCACTATGTGATCACTGCCGAGATCCTCAACCTTTGTCATGCAGGAGAGCATGTTTACGCCGTTGACGTTTATACCGTCAGAGCCGCACACGCCTTCACGGCATGATCTGCGGTAAGTCAGCGTGGGGTCAAGCTCCCATTTGATCTGGTTGAGAGCGTCAAGCATGAGGTAGCCGGGGCGTCTCAGCTCAACATCATATGTTTTGTAGTACGGTTCCTTGTCCTTGTCGGGATCGTACCTGAATATTTCGAATGTAACCTTCTTCATTATCTCAGACCTCCCGAATTAATATACTCTGGCTTTAGGCGGGAACGGTTCAACAGTAAGCGGCTGCATGCGCACTTTTCTGTAGTCCACTCTCGGAGTTTTGCCGTCTTCTTCAAGGTACACTTCCGTGTGTTTGAGGAAGTTTGCGTCATCTCTGTCGGGGTAGTCGTCCCTGAAGTGACCGCCTCTTGATTCTTTTCTTGCGAGAGCCGCCTTTGTGGCTGCTTTTGCGACAAGAATCATGTTGTTGAGCTCAAGAGCTTCGATGAGGTCAAGGTTGTAAACGGAAGATTTGTCCACAACTCTGAAGTCGTCCATTTTGCCTTCGAGTTTGTCAAGAACTTCAAGAGCGCCTGTCATGAGCTCTTCTGTTCTGAAAACGCCCACGTTGGTCTGCATGATTCTTGTAAGCTCTTCCCATACGGGTCCGAAGGTGTTGGTTCCGTTGGAGTTGGCAAATTTCTGCAGAGTGGCGATGCCTTCTGCGCCTGCGTTTTCAACAAGGTCAACAAAGGGGTTTTCCTTGGCGAATTTCGCGGCCTGCTCACCCGCTGTACGTCCGAAGACAACAAGGTCAAGCAGAGAGTTTGTTCCGAGCCTGTTTGCGCCGTGAACGGAAGCGGAAGCACACTCGCCCGCAGCGAAAAAGCCGGGTACGTATTCTTCGCCGTCCATGTTGCCTTTGATAACCTGAGTGAGGTAGCCGGTGGGGATACCGCCGTTCTGGTAGTGGGCAGTGGGCACAACGGGGATGGGTTCCTTAGTACAGTCAGCACCTGCGAAAACAAGTGAAAGCTCGTGGATGCCGGGAAGTTTTTCAAGGATGGCTTCCGCGCCGATGTGGTCGATCTTAAGGAGAACGTGGTCAGCTTTGGGGCCGACACCGCGTCCGTCAAGGATCTCTTTCATCATTGAGCGTGAAACTATGTCTCTAGGGGCAAGGTCTTTGATGGTGGGCGCATAACGCTCCATGAAACGCTCGCCGTCTTTGTTGAGGAGGATTCCGCCCTCACCGCGAACGCCTTCTGTGATGAGGTTGCCCGCACCGTAGATTCCTGTCGGGTGGAACTGGAAGAACTCAGCATCAGACCAGCTGAAACCTTTTCTCATAGCCAGTGCGAGACCATCACCGGTGTTTATGTGTGCGTTTGAGTTAGTCTGGTAGATACGGCAGTTACCGCCTGTGGCGAAGATTATTGCCTTGGCGTGGAAGATGTGGAATTCGCCGTTCTGGATGTCATAGCAGAGAACGCCGTTAACCGCGCCGTTGTTCACGAGAAGCTCAAGTGCATAGAACTCGCTGTAGAAGTGTGTTCCCTGCTCAACTGATTTCTCATAAAGGTTCTGGAGCATGGCGTGACCTGTTCTGTCCGCTGCGTAACATGCTCTTTTTACGGGTCTTTTACCGAATTCGGCAGTGTGTCCGCCGAAGGGACGCTGAGCGATTTTTCCGTCCGGAGTACGGCTGAAAGGCAGACCGATGTGCTCAAGGGCGATGATCATCTCAGGCGCTTTTCTTGTCATGTATTCGGCTGCGTCCTGATCTGCAAGATAGTCGCTGCCTTTGACAGTGTCAAACATGTGCCAGTGCCAGTGGTCTTCCTCAAGGTTGCCGAGGGAAGCGGATATGCCGCCCTGAGCGGAGATCGTGTGGCTTCTTGTGGGGTAAACTTCCGAAACAACGGCAGTTTTTACGTGCTGTGACGCAACCTGAGCCGCATTGAGCCCTGCGCCGCCTGCACCCACGACAACCACGTCGAACTTATGATATTCAACTTTAACAGACATAGGTAATACCTCTTGTAATTTTTGAATCAGATGACTTTGATCGCCAGAACCGCAAGAGTGATTCCGAATATCCAGTAAGCGCCGAGGATTATGCCTCTCCAGCCTGCGCTGGATACGTAATCATCGGTAATCATCTTAAACCCGTTAAAAGTGTGGAAAAGACCGAAGGCGATAACAGGTGCGAGAACGACCTGCATCATGCCGTATTCCCCGCCCTTCATCATGGAGAAGAAGTGCATAAGAACAACAAGGATGAGTATTACGCCGGATATTCTCTGCATGAGCCATGCAAAGGTTCCGGTGTTGCTTGATCCCATAAATTTGTAATTGTTCATCTGTTTTCCTCCTTAGCTGAAGATCGGGATAGCGCCGATCACGGTTATGACGATGGTTATGAAAACCACTGCCATGAAGTATTTGGAGAAGTTTTCCCTGTGGGCTCCTGCTCCGAATTCCATAAGGACGATCCTCACGCCGTTAAAAGCGTGGAACGAAAAGCTCACGAGGAACAGAGCTTTCACAACTGCGGCGCCGGTCACTGATGAAAGAGCGGAAACAGTTCCGGAAACGCCGAGAATGTGCATAATAAGGTAAGCACCGATTATAACCCCAGTTATACGGTGCAGCAGCCATGCGACCATTCCGGTGTGCTTGCGGTACCCGGTTTTCTTCGGGTAGGTAACAAGGTCTTTCCTTGGCATTGTACACTCCTGTCGTAGTTATTAAAACAAACGATGTTAAATTATTCCAAAAAATAACTATCATAATTAGGCGGTCATGTCAAACCATATTGTATATTGTATACATTCTGCGCCCGCAACGGACTGAGTGTTTGGAATGTTTATCGGAGCTTCATTTTTGCTCCTGAAAAGTAAACTGCGTTATAAAACTAGTTGTAAAGTATGATAACAGCGGCTTCTGTTATGAACGAGGAATACAAAAACAAAGTTTAACAGGCTGGTGAGGCCTATCAGGGTTTTTTGATAATAGCAGAGAGGGCTGAAAAATAAATATTCCGGAGATAACGGAAATAAAAATCATTAAGTAGTTTTCCGCCGTATATATTGCTAATTTGTATTATAATAAAGGATATGGAGTGCCGTATGGATTTTGATATAAGTGCAGGCAATAAAAAATTTCTGCTGGAGATAGCAAGAAACGCTGTCAGGTCTTCGCTGGATAAAAGTCCGCTGATAATCCCCCCTGCTCCCGAAGGGCTGGAATTTAAGAGCGGCTGCTTTGTCACCCTCCACCTGAACGGAATGCTGCGAGGATGCATAGGCAATTTCAGGGATGACAGGAATATTGTGAAAAATGTTGCTGATATGGCTGTTCAGGCTGCGTTTCAGGACCCGCGCTTCCCCTCTGTCTCTGAGAGCGAGTTTGATTTGCTGGAATTTGAAATTTCAGTTCTCTCCCCTATGATTCCCATAAAATCAGTCGAAGAGGCCGAAGTAGGCCGTGACGGTTTATACGTGGTCAAAGGTTTCAACCGCGGTGTTCTGCTCCCGCAGGTGGCATCGGAATACGGCTGGGACAAGTACGAGTTCATCTCACACACCTGCGCCAAGGCCGGGCTTCCCTTTGAGGCGTGGAAGACTGAAAAGATCGATCTTTACAGGTTCGAGGCCGCGGTTTTCAGCGAAAAATCCGTTTAACACATCATTATCTTGAAGAAATCCATGAAATATGATTATATACGTATTTCCTTTTTACCCTTATGCGTTTCATCTTCCGCATAGGTAAAAGGCTATAGGCGGCAAACCGGCAGGAGCATGTTTTTCACCGGCTATGGAGGTAGAAATGTCAAGTTTGGTAGGAAACTACGGGCGCTATGATGTTGCGTTCGTGAAAGGGAACGGCTGCTTTCTTTATGATGAGGCGGGCAGAGAATACCTTGATTTCGGCTGCGGAATCAGCGTAGTGAGTCTGGGGCATTGCAACCCTGCGGTTACCGGGGCGATAATCAGGCAGGCACAAACCCTTATCCACACCTCCAACCTTTACCGAAATCCTGAGCAGGAGAAGCTGGGCGAACGCCTCAGCAGGCTTTCCTTCGGCGGAAAGGTGTTCTTCTGCAATTCAGGGGCTGAGGCGAACGAAGCTGCGCTGAAAATGGCGAGGATTTACGGCAATAAAAAATACGACGGTCTGCGCTATAAGGTCGTGACGATGAAAAACTCATTTCACGGCAGAACATACGCAACCCTTTCCGCCACAGGGCAGGAAAAGATACATAAGGGCTTTGAGCCCATTGCGGACTGGTTTATCCATGTTCCGTTCAACGATTTTGACGCTGTGGACAAGGCATGCTCGAAAGGGGATGTTGTGGCTGTTATCCTTGAACCTGTTCAGGGCGAGGGCGGGGTCTGCTCCGTTGAGAAGGGTTATCTTGAGCGTCTGCGCGCCTACTGCGATAAAAAGGATATTCTGCTTATCTTTGATGAGATACAGACATCCATGGGCAGGATGGGGCATATCTTCGGTTATGAGCATTTCGGCGTGAAGCCCGATATACTCACGACAGCCAAGGCTCTCGGAAACGGGGTTCCCATCGGTGCTGTCATTGCAAAGCCGGAATGTGCGGACTATTTTGTGCCCGGAACCCACGGAACAACATTCGGGGGAAACTTCCTCGCATGTGCCGCAGGCAATGCGGTTTTGGATGAGCTCACGGCGGACGGCTTCCTCGCCTCCGTGCGTGAGAAAGGTGCTTACTTCAAGGAGCGGCTTAAGGCTGTCTTCGGTTCAAAGGCTGTTGAGGTGCGTGGAACAGGGCTTATGATAGGCGTTCAGCTCCATGAAAAATCCGCCGACTTCGTGAAGGAGTGCATGGCGGAGGGGCTGCTGGTTATACCTGCCGGAATGGAAACGGTGCGGATTTACCCGCCCGTCAATATAGACAGAGAAAATCTTGACAAGGGTCTTGCTATTATTGAAAAAGTCCTTGCGGGAGGTAAATTTTGAAAAAAGACTTTCTTACGCTGAGGGACTGGAGTTCCGAAGACCTTAAAAGACTTGTTGACGATGCCATCAGGCTGAAAAAAGAGAGAAATGAGGGCAGAAAGCACCATCTTCTCGAAGGTAAAAAAATTGCCCTTATATTCGAAAAATCCTCAACCCGTACACGTGTTTCATTCGAAGTCGGCATGTACGAGCTTGGCGGCTATCCCCTTTTCCTCAGCCGTAATGATATACAGATAGGGCGCGGCGAAAGCATTAAGGACACTGCGCGCAACCTTTCCAGATATGTTGACGGAATAATGATCAGAACCTTTGAGCACTCAAAGCTTCTCGAACTTGCGAAATATGCCTCAGTGCCCGTCATAAACGGGCTCACAGATGATTTTCATCCATGTCAGGTACTTGCGGATGTCATGACCGTTTATGAGCTTTTCGGCACATATAAGGTGAAGGTGGCCTACGTGGGTGACGGAAACAACATGGCGAACTCATGGCTTTACGGAGCGGCGAAGTTCGGCATTGACTTTTCAGTTGCCACGCCCGAAGGATATGAATGCCTCCCCGCCGCTGTTGAAGGGGCGAAAAAGATTGCCGAAACCACCGGAGCTAAGATAGAAACCCTGCGCGACCCCTTTGAGGCTGTCAAAGGCGCGGATGTGATCTATACTGACGTGTGGGCAAGCATGGGGCAGGAGGAAGAAGCGGAGCACCGTAAAGGGATATTCGCTGCGTATCAGGTAAATGACAGGCTTATGAAGGCCACAGGAAAAAAGACATACTTCATGCACTGCCTTCCTGCTCACCTCGGTGAGGAGGTTACGGAGGATGTGTTCGAGTCAGACATATCTGTGGTGTTCGATGAAGCGGAAAACAGACTGCATGCCCAGAAAGCCGTTATGGTTGAGCTGATGGGCGGTAATAAATAAATTTAAACGCATACTCTTGCGGAGGATAATAACATGAGCAGAGAAAAAGTCGTTCTCGCCTATTCCGGCGGTCTTGACACATCCGTAATTCTCAAATGGCTTCAGCTTAAAGGCTATGACGTAGTGGCATATGTTGCCGATCTCGGCCAGCTTGGCGATGTTGAACCTATCAGGGAAAAGGCTCTCAAATCAGGCGCGGTGGACTTCTACTGCCTCGACCTTAAAGAAGAGTTTGTAAAAGACTACGTTTTCACTTCAATAAAATTCAACGCCCTTTACGAAGGCCGCTACCTCCTCGGCACATCCCTTGCCAGACCCATCATCGCCAAAGGCATGGTGGAAGTGGCTCAGAAAACCGGCGCAAAATTCCTCGCTCACGGCGCAACGGGCAAAGGGAACGATCAGGTTCGCTTCGAGCTTTCCGCTGCGGCTCTTGACCCCTCGCTTACAACAATAGTTCCATGGAGAATCCCCGAATTTTTCAACAAGATAAAAGGCCGTCAGGAAGCTATTGACTTCGCTCAGGAGCACGGAATCCCCGTTAAGGCTACAAAAAGCCAGCCGTGGAGCAGTGATGACAACCTCATGCACATCAGCTTTGAGGCGGGAATACTGGAAGATCCGGCGGCAAGACCTCCCAAAGAGATGTTTGAATACTCTGTTGACCCCAAGGATGCTCCGAACGAAGCCGAAGCCATTGAGATCGAGTTTGAGAAAGGCGAGGCAGTAAAACTGAACGGCAAAGCCCTCAGCCCCGCAAACATGCTTGTTGAGCTTAACAAAATAGGCGGCAAACACGGCATCGGACGTGTGGACATGGTGGAAAGCAGATATGTGGGCATGAAATCCAGAGGCGTTTATGAAACTCCCGGCGGAACAATCCTCATGGCCGCTCACAGAGACCTTGAGGCGCTCACGCTGGACGGCGCTGTCATCAATCTTAAGGAAACTCTCATGCCCCGCTTTGCGAGCCTTGTTTACAACGGCTACTGGTTCTCAAGCGAGATGGACTGCCTCAAGGCGCTCCTTGAAAAATCTCAGGAATATGTGACGGGCACTGTCCGCCTTGAGCTTTACAAAGGCAACGTGATCTGCATCGGCAGGGAATCAAAATACTCCATGTACAACATGATGGTTGTTTCCATGGATGACGATAAAGGCGCATACGACCAGACAGACGCCGCAGGCTTCATCAAGCTTCATTCTCTTCCCCTCCGTGCGCACGCCGCAAGAGCGAAGAAGTAAGGGGTAAAGATGTATTTTCAGGATGTAATCTTAAGCCTTCAAAAATACTGGTGCGATAAGGGCTGTGTGCTTTACCAGCCCTATGATATAGAAGTCGGCGCGGGCACTTTCAACCCCGCCACCTTCCTTTACTGCCTCGGCCCTGAGCCCTGGAATGTTGCCTATGTCGAGCCCAGCCGCCGCCCCACAGACGGCCGCTACGGTGAAAATCCCAACAGGCTCCAGCATTATTACCAGTTTCAGGTGCTGATGAAACCCTCGCCGGATAATATTCAGGATCTGTATCTGGACAGCCTCCGCAACCTCGGCATAAAGCCGGAGGATCACGACATCCGCTTCGTTGAGGATGACTGGGAATCCCCCACTCTCGGCGCATGGGGTCTCGGCTGGGAAGTATGGCTGGACGGCATGGAGATTACGCAGTTCACATATTTCCAGCAGGCGGGCGGCATAGACCTCAAGCCGGTTTCAGGCGAGATAACCTATGGTCTGGAAAGGATAACCATGTACCTTCAGGGCGTGGAATCAGTCTATGACCTCAAATGGAACAAGGACGTAAGCTACGGCGATGTTTATCACAACAACGAGGTGCAGTACTCCAAGCACAACTTCGAAGTTGCTGACACGGACATGCTTTTCAAGCTGTTTGAAATGTATGAGAAGGAGTGCATACGCATAGTGGAAACAGGGCTGCCTCTGCCCGCCTATGACTACTGCCTTAAATGCTCGCACACGTTCAACCTGCTTGATGCCCGCAACGCCATCAGCGTTACGGAAAGAACAGGATATATCGCCAGAGTCCGCAACCTCGCGAAACTCTGCGCCGAAAGCTACCTCGCCATGCGCGAGAGCATGGGCTTTCCGAGACTGAAGAAGTAACTGCATAAATATAATCCCCCTCTGTTCCCCTTTTGCTAAAGGGAGAAGTTTGCTGTTAAAGGTAAACCCACTCCTTTCACCAGGAGGGTCGGGGAGGGCTGTTAAGTTAACCGGAGACAAACGTAAGCCTGCATCTTAATAAGATGCAGGCTTTTTTAGTAATTATTCCACTGATTCATTATATAAGTAAAACCCCTTGTAATTCTTATAATATAAGCTATATTAAATTATGAAGTTAATCGAATGGACAATGAAAGCTCTGCGGCAAGCCAAAAAGATTAAAGATTCCAAAATCAGGGCTGAGATATATGATGCTGTGGATTCACTTAAAGATTTCCCTGACTGCAGGAATATTAAAAAGCTTGTAGGCAGAGGGGAATACAGGCTTAGGGTAGGCAATTACAGAGTGATTTTTACTGAATCACTCACCATTATACGGATTGAAGAGGTTAAAAAAAGAGATGAGCACACTTACTGATGTTCAGATAATAACAAAAGACGGAAAACCTGAATATGCTGTGCTGCCATATAAAGATTATCTCAGGCTTATAGGGCAGAAAGAAGTAACTGTTCCCCACGAAGTAGTTGAATACGTCCTGAAAAATGACTGTAACCTTGTGAAGGCTTGGCGGCTTCATTTCAAGCTTACTCAGAAAGAGGTCGCTGAAAAAGCGGGGATAACCCAGTCGGCATTGTCGCAAATCGAAAAATCGGAAAACGTGCGCTCCGCAACCGTCGAAAAGATTGCCGCAGCTATGGGGATACTGCCTGAGCAGCTTTTAGATTAAACCGCTGAGTACAGGTTTATCGTTCATATACAACAAAGGGATATTTTACGCCCCTATAAGCGATTCATACGGAATATTAAAATCCTTGTGCAGATTTCTGATCATGTTAATACTCAGTCCTCTTTTTCCGTTAAGAACCTCGCTCACCCTGTTATGTCCGCCGAGCGACGGAGCTATGTCGCTGTTGGTGAGCCCCATCTGCTCCATGCGGAATTTTATTGCCTCAACAGGATTCGGGGCATTTACGGGGAACTGCTCTTCCTCGTACTTCTCAACAAGGATGGAAAGTATTTCAAGTTCATCAATATTTTCCTGTGTTTCAGGCATATCCATAAGCGCATCTATTCTTTTTAAATAGTTTTTATAATCTTCTTCTGTTCTTATCGGTTTCATCTTACACCTCTGCGGCGTTAATTTTATCGTATTCCTTGTGCGTTCCTATAAAGCGTATATAAACCAGCCCGACAGTGTAATGTATTTTAACTATCATCCTGTATGTACTACCGCATATTATGTCAACGGCATCTTTCCAGTTTTGGGAAAAATGCCGCTGTTGTCTGATTTGTTATTTGTTTTCTACTCCGCAGGGCAGGTTTCCAGCGCTTCCATGTTTTTGCCTGTGGCGTTGAAGGTGAACTCCTTGCTGCCGTCTGTTGATTTGCCGAAGTTTTCAACGGCATATTTCACAAGAACAGGCATTACCTCGCTGAGCTTCTCTTCTCTGTCCTGTATGAAGATTTTTCCCTGCCATACGGGCTGCTCACTTGTTTTGCCCTTGAGAAAAAGCTTTACATCCAGATACTTGGTGTAGTCATCCCTTGAGGATGAACCTGTGGATGTGCCGAGGAAGGTTCCGAGTGACAGCCCGCTGCCGAAGGTTCCTGCCCCTATACCCACGCCGAAGCGGGCCTTGGGTTCATTATCCCTGCTTCCGGTTATGCCGAAGGCGGGGGCAATCACGTATTCAGGCGATTTTGCATCCCTTTCCCAGCCTATGCAGGCAAGCTGTTTTTCCAGCATGCTGACGTAGCCCATTGCCTCAAGGTCTGTTCTTATATCCTGAGAAAGCATGAAATCATATGTTTTGGCCGGATAATTATCCAGACCGCCGTAACCTGTTACATTAACAGTGTAGCTTGCGCATCCTGAAAGACCGAGCGCCAGCAATGCTATAAAGAGAAATTTGCGCATATGCGGCTCCTTTGCCTGTAATTTACTGTTAAGTATAAAGTTAGACACGGCGTAATTTGCCGCAAGTGAATTTTACCGGAAAGGGGTTTTTATGCGGTAACCCCGAAGGTGAGCATGCGGTACATGCTGTGGATGAAGATGGCCACAAGTATAAGGAATGTAATGATATTTATATCCGTGGAGTAAGGGTCAACCTTGTCAGAGGGGAGGGCTTTCTTTTTGCGGTCGTGATCCATTTTGTAGCGGGCTGCCTTGTTAATTACAAATACGGCGGCAGTAAGCCCCAGAAGGGCGAAGCTCCCGACTTTGTAGTATGCATATATAGATGTCACCGCAAGAAAAACAACAACCATAACACCCCCTTTAGAGAACTATTTATAAAAAAAGAGAGGTGTTATGTCAAAGGCTTTATCTGTATTTTTCTGCCAGAGAGTCGAGTTTTGAAACAAGGCTTTTCACATTTCTGTCCAGTTCGTTGATGGAAGCCTCTATGCCCGCTCTGTTGTTTGATTTCAGCCTGCTCATTATCTCATTGCCCAGCTTATGCACTCCCTCGTGCGGTTTTGCCAGTGCCTGGAAGTCCGGGTCTTTGCCGAAAAGCTCCGTACCTCTGCCGAAGTAAAATTTGCCGAAGCCGCATGTTGTGTGGTCGGGAAGCTGTATTGTTGTGCCGTTCTGGAAGCAGTCGAATATGCGTTTCATAAATGCTATATGGGCAATTTTTGCGGTTACGAAGTAAAAGCCTTTGCTGCTGTATGTCAGCTTGGCGTATTTATCCGCAATTCCGTTGAGGCTGCCTGTGAGGTGGTTTGCATCCGCCATGAGCTCCATCACCACATCGTTTGTGTGTTCGGAGGCCTTTGCAACGTTTTCCACACTTCCGGCTATCTCCTCGGTTGTGGCGCTTTGTTCCTCTATGGCAGCGGAAATACTGCCTATTGCGGCGTTGAGGTCTTCTACTGCGGCATTGATGGCATGGAAACTTGAAAAAGCGTTTTCGGTGCAGCTTTTCTGCACATCAACAGATTCTATAACCCCCTGAGCACCTGCGGTGACTATGCGTATATTCGCCTGCATCTCACTGACCATGTTTTCTATCTCTTTGGTGGACTTCTGCGTTCTTTCAGCCAGTTTGCGGACCTCATCCGCAACAACGGCAAAGCCTCTGCCGGCTTCCCCCGCTCTGGCGGCTTCGATTGCGGCGTTGAGCGCCAGAAGGTTTGTCTGATCGGAAATATCGTTTATGACAGAGATTACTCCGCCTATTTTATTTGCGTTATCAGTGAGCTTGGCAACTTCACCGCCAAGGTTGCGTATTATGCTGTTAATGCTTTCCATTGATGCTTTTGATTCCTCTATGGCTTGTGTGCCGTGCTGAGCCATTTCTACGCTTTCTGCGGCTTTCACAGAGGAGTCGTTAACACTCATTGCTATGTCATTGATGGCAAGGCGCATCTGAGCGCTGGCAGCGGCAACCTGAACTGCCATTGTCATATTTTCGTCCACAGATTCCCGCACCTTGATCACCGCCATGGAAACAGGCATGGTTTTTTCCGCCGCATCGCCCACGCGGTAGAGGGTGTCCACAAACTCGTTATCAACAAAGTCCAGAAATGTGTTCAGAGACTGGGACATATCGGCCACCATGCACGAACAGTCGGTTTTCATCCGGGGCATTCTCGCAGTCAGGTCTCCTTTTCCGCCGCTGAGATATGCCATTTTATCGCTTATTTCTTTCAGCTTAGCGGTTATCGAGCGGAAAAGGATGTACATGAACAGCAGGAACAAAACAATGCAGACTGATGTGAAAATGTAGGAATGGTAGAATGTTGCAGCGAAAAACATCAGCACGGTCAGTCCGAGCATAATGTGAAACTTTGTCCGTATAGAAAGGCAGGTGACCAGATTCATCTATTCTCTCCCCTGATAGTAAATGAAGCATCTTTAAAAAATTTAATAATGGTAATCCTTTCATCGGGTATTTGTCAATTAATAGTAAATCATATTCAGTTGATATGATTTATCATTGCTGTCTTTTCTGCTGTTGGTGAGCTTTTTCATAGATTTTTATAGTCCGTGTCTTTATGAAGGTAAACTCAGGGTAAAATCACCTTTCTGCGCAGCGAAAGAAAAACTGTTTATTAATATGATCTTTAGGGTAGAATATATAAAAGAACAAAGGAGGGAGGCTATGGAAGTTAAAAACACACAGATAACTGAGATGATGAGTTTTCTCGGTGAATTTCTCCACGGAAAGGATCAGGGGCTCAGGCTTGCACTCCTCACTTTTTTTACAAAAGGACACCTCCTGATTGAAGACCTGCCGGGGCTGGGGAAAACAACCCTCGCCATCGGGCTTGCTAAGGCTCTTGGTCTGAGTTTCGGGCGTATTCAGTGCACTAACGACCTTCTGCCGACGGATGTCACCGGGCTTTCAATTTATAATAAGGATGACAACCGCTTCGAGTTTCAGCGGGGACCTGTGTTCAACAACATTGTCCTTGTGGATGAGGTAAACCGTGCTACTCCCAAGACACAGAGCGCCCTTCTGGAAGCGATGGGGGAGAAGCAGGTCACAGCGGAAGGGAATACATATAACCTCAACCGCCCCTTTTTTGTGATTGCCACTCAGAACCCGGTAGATCAGTTCGGGACATTTCCCCTGCCAGAATCACAGCTTGACAGGTTTATGATGAAGATAAGCCTCGGCTACCCGAACAGAGAGGCGGAACGGATGATCCTGAGCGGCGGGAGCAGAAGGCGCGAGCTTTATGACATCGAGCCGCTTCTTTCGCTGACTGAGATAGAGAATATTCAGAAAGAGATAGAAAAGGACGTTCAGGCAGCCGATAAAATTATAGACTATGTGCTGGATATAGCACAGGCAACAAGAACAAGCAGGTTCCTCCGTGCTGGGCTTTCCACAAGGGCTACGCTGTTTATGATACGTCTCGGCAAGGCAAACGCATATTTCAAAGGGCGTGATTATGTTATCCCTGAGGATATTAAGGAGCTTTCGCAGTATATTATCACCCACAGGGTGCTTTTTAATGAAGAGTTTCAGGGGACTGACAGGGACTTCTACATCCGCTCACTCATAGATGAAGTGAACATGCCCGCATGAAAAAGAAGAAGCAGGGCGCGCCGTCAGTCATACGGATAAAAAAGGCGGGGTGGATATATATTGCCCTGTGCATTTTTATGGGCGTGGGTGCGGTAAACACCGCCAATAACCTTGTGTATATCATTGTTGCTCTGATGCTGGGGTTCATGGCGGTTTCGGGGTTCTTCGGCGTGGCGGATATGAACCGCCTGCGGGTTGAGGTCGGTCTGCCGGATGAGATATACGCCGGGCGTGTCTGTCCAGTGAGCGTGCGGCTTGTAAATGAGCGGCGGTTTCTTCCGGCTTTCCTCATACGGGTTCATATTCAGGATCGGGAGATATTTTTCCCTTTCACTGATACCGGCGGACAGAGTGTGAAGTTTGCCGAAATAATATTTCCCGCCAGAGGCCGCCATATTTTAAGCGGAATGTATGTCTCAACCGTTTTTCCGTTCAATTTTTTTACACGTTATAAGGATCTTACCGATTCAGCGGATGTGGTTGTGTTTCCTTCTCTTCTTCCATGCATCTCTACATATTCCGGTTCAAAATCGGGCGGTCAGGGCGAAAACGCAACCGACAGAAAAGGTTTTGAATCGGAACTGATGTCCATACGCAGCTACACCGCAGGGGATTCGATGCGTATGATCCACTGGAAGGCAACAGCCCGCACAGGCAGCCTGAAAGTGAAGGAGATGATGTCCCTCGGAGCGGAACCGGTGATTATCGAGCCGGAGAAGCTGAACGGCGGCACGGAGCAGAGGCTTTCCTGTGCGGCATGGCTTATCAGCAGCCTGATGGATAAGGGCGCGCCTGTGGGACTTAAAACAAAGGAAAAGTTTTTTCCTCCGGATGTCACTCCGGCGCACAGGCTTGAGATGCTCAGGGAGCTTGCCCTTTATGACTGAGATAAGAAATGTGGTGAACATCCTCACATACCTGATAGCACTCATAGGTGTAATACCCCTTGTGGGGGAGACAGGGGCTGCCTACACTGCGGTGTTTTTCGCTGCAACTGTCTACGGAGCATGGGCGGAAGCGGGGAAGAGGGGCGGTGTGCCGCGTTTGTGGCTTAATATACTGTCCGTTCTGATTATTATTTTTACCATAGCCCGTATGAATATGGAGAATATGGTCATTCCTGCCCTTGAGGCGCTGCTTGCCATTCAGTCGGTAAAATTTATCGAGCCTGATAAAAAATTCCGTGATTTCATGCAGATATACATGATAGCCATGTTCATGGCGGCGGGTTCTGCGCTCATCAGTCTCAGCATATGGTTTCTGGCGTTTGTTTTTGCTCTTTTCCTGCTGATTTCCGTTTCAATGGTTCTTCTTACATATATGACAGAGGACGAACGGGCCGTGATGCCTGTTAAACATATAAAACGTATTATTTATAAAACACTTGCGATACCGCTACTGTCTATTCCCGTTGCGGTTATGCTGTTTGCCGTTCTGCCCAGAACAAATTATCCGGTCTTCCAGTTTCTGAACAGGGAGGACGGCACAATGACCGGCTTTTCGGACAGTGTGGCACTGGGCAATGTCTCTGATATTCAGCAGGATGCCAGGCTGATTTTCCGTGCGGAAATGCCTGAAATGACAGGCGGAACCCCATACTGGCGGGGCATTGTCATGGACAGGTTCGACGGGAAAACATGGAGCGCATCAAAACAATCCGGCATCAGATGGCGCATACGCCCTGAAAAGAACCTCACGGAGCATACTGTTTATCTTGAGCCGTACGGTGATAAATATCTGTTCGGGCTGGATGTTCCGTTCCACATGGATATGCGGGGCAGCGAAAGGGAGCGGGGATTTGTCTACTCCGTGAACCGTCCGGTGCAGAAGCGGATTCAGTACACGGCTTATTCCGCATCCGGAAAATATCTGACCGAGGAATACGAGAGCTATGAACAGTTTCTGGAACTGCCTGAGCTTTCTGCGGAGCTTGCGGAATTTGCGGACAATTTCAAAAATACAGCATCCGGTGAAGGGCTGGCGGAGCTTATGCAGGTGTATTTCATCCGCAGCGGCTTCAGATATTCATTGGACAGACTGCCCATTTCCCTGACTCCGCTGGAGGACTTCCTCTTTAAAACAAAGCTGGGCAACTGTGAATATTACGCATCCGCAGCGGCGGTTATACTGCGGAGGAACGGTGTCCCCGCGAGGCTCGTGGGCGGTTATGCAGGCGGATACTACAACGGCGCAGGTGGCTACTACGCCGTTCCGCAGAGAAACGCCCATGTCTGGGTGGAGGCGTATATTGACGGCAAAGGGTGGCGGCGCATAGACCCCACTCCTGCGGCTCCTTCCGCATTCAGCGGCGGCGACAGAACCTTCGCATTCCGCATGCGTCTTCTGGCGGACACTGTGAATTTTTACTGGAACGCGTTTGTAATCAATTATGATTTCTCCAAACAGGTTAAAGCGGTGCGCTCCGTGCGGAGTGCTGCCGAAAAGCTGAAAACCGATTACAGGGCGATTGCACTCAGGGCTTTGGCCTTATTGCCGTATCTGCTTGTTCCTGTGCTATTTTTTGCAGTCTGGCGTTTCAGGGGCGTATTCAGAACAAAGGGGGATGAGGGCTACGCTCATGCTTTCCGTAAGTTTATGAAAAGAAAGGGTTATGACGTGAACCCGTCCGCCGGGCTCACCGAGATTGATATAAAAGATCCGGAGCTCAAAAAGCTGGCGGATGAGTTTGCCGCAGTTTTCCACGGCGCTTATTACAGAGGCAGGAGCCTGACAAGGGATGAAAAGAAACGGCTTGCCGGACTCCTGCGGGTGATTAAGACTCAGCAGCCGCAGTAGTAAAGCATGGCTTTTTTTAACGTATCCGTAATTCTCTTATCTATCAGCCTGTCAACAATGGCGAATGCGAAATCCGGCGCTGTGGCGGGGCCTCTGCTGGTTATTATGTTGCCGTCCTCCACAACTTTTTTCTCAACGTAGCTTTCGCCCAGCACTTCGGCGTATGAGGGGAAGCAGGTTGCCTTTTTCCCTTTGAGAAACCCTTTTTCCGCCAGAATGTAAGGCGCTGCGCATATGGCGCAGATGAGCTTCCCTTTTTCATTGAAACTGTAAAGCAGGTCGATCACCCGCCTGTCCGCGTTGAGGTTATCCGCTCCGGGCTGACCGCCGGGGAGCACTATAGCATCAAAGTCATCAGCGTTTACGCTGTCAATAAGCCCGTCGGGGAGAACTCTCACTCCTCTGCTGGAAGAAACCGCTCCTTCCCTGAGCCCCGCTATGAAAACATCCGCCTTTGCCCTGCGGAGAATATCCGCCGTTCCCAGTGCTTCTATCTCTTCAAAACCGTCTGCTAAGATCAATGCTATTTTTGCCATTTGTTCCTCCTTTGGTTTATTACGGTAAAAACTACGTCCTGCGGTTCCCGTATCTTGCCGGGGAAGCCTGAGATTGCTTCACCTTTTCAGGGTTCGCAATGACGTTATCAATAAGTCACTGCTGTATATGTCAAGTAATTCGAGGACAAATATCGTTTAACTGCTGCGG
>NZ_JAJAPB010000019.1 GCF_026226615.1 Geovibrio ferrireducens | reverse complement strand
GCAGCAGTTAAACGATATTTGTCCTCGAATTACTTGACATATACAATTGCGAACCATGAAATGGTGAAGCAATCTCTCAGTATATTCAGAGACTGCCGCGTCGCTCCCGCTCCTCGCAGTGACACAGAAACGCTTGTATAGAATGAAGCTGGAGTTCAGATAAAGCTCGGTGGGGCGGCTCACGTTTCCGCGCCCTTATTTATCCTTGACATATTGTTCATAACTGCATATATGTAACTCAGCTTGGATCCCTCAAAAGACCGAGACTTAACAATTCAATATCTCCCGTTAAGCCTCCCGTTTGCGGATCTGCGCAAAAAATCATGGGAGCGTGCCTTAGTGAGCAAACACGCTGAAATCAAGAAGATCACCGTCTCCAACATCCGCAGAATGAAATCAGAAAATGAAAAAATAACCTGCATTACCGCATATGACTATACATCCGCCAAAATTCTCGATCAGGCAGGTATAGAGATTGTTCTTGTGGGTGATTCCCTCGGAATGGTGATGAACGGTTATGAAAACACCATCCCCGTGACTTTGGACGAGATGATTTATCATACTAAGTCAGTGAAAAGAGGGCTCCAGAGAGCATTTCTTGTCACTGACATGCCCTTCGGCACATATAACGTGAGCCATGAAAAGGCGATCGAAAACTGTGTCCGTGTCATCAAAGAAACAGGTGCAGAGGCTGTGAAGCTTGAGGGCGGGGCGGAGATTGCTCCTCTCGTGGAAAGACTTGTCAAATCAGGCATAAACGTTATGGGGCATATTGGTCTCATGCCGCAGTCTGTCCATGTGATGGGCGGGTACAGGATTCAGGGCAAAGACGGAAGCGAAAAGCTTGCCGCTGATGCCATAGCCCTTGAGAATGCCGGTGCATTTTCCATTGTTGTGGAAGGAGTTGTGGCGGAAACTGCTAAAAAGATAACCGCCGCCGTGGGTATACCCACAATAGGCATAGGTGCAGGTGTGCACTGCGACGGACAGGTGTTGGTTTATCATGATGTTCTCGGCTTATTTGATGACTTTACGCCAAAATTTGTTAAAAGATATGCTAACCTCAAAGAGGTTGCGGTAAAAGCCGCGGAAAACTATGTTAAAGAGGTTAAAAGCGGTGTCTTTCCTGACGGCGGACACAGCTTCTGAGGTGTTTGAGTGAAAATCATAACCAAGATTTCAGAATCAAGAGAAGAGATTAATATTTACAGATGCGTGGGCAAGAGAATAGGCTTTGTGCCCACAATGGGGTATCTGCATGAAGGACACCTGAGCCTTGTTAAAAAATGCAGAGAGGAGAATGACATAGTGGTGGTGAGCATATTTGTTAACCCCACTCAGTTCGGCGCGGGGGAAGACTTTGAGCACTACCCGAAGGATATGAAAAAGGATGCGGCCATGCTTCTGGAAGCCGGGGCGGATTTCCTTTTTACACCGTCAGTCGAGGAGATTTACCCTGCGGGCTCAAGCACAACCATAAGTGTTTCCGGCGTGAGTGACGGCCTCTGCGGAAGCTCCAGACCCGGCCATTTTGACGGTGTGGCTCTGGTAGTCACCAAGCTTCTTAATATAATAATGCCCCATAAGGCATATTTCGGAATGAAGGATTATCAGCAGCTTCAGGTTATCAAAAGGCTTGTGGCTGATCTTAATATGAATACAAAAATCATAGGAATGCCCATTGTGAGAGAGGCGGACGGGCTGGCAATGAGCTCCCGTAACGTTTACCTCAACAGTGAGGAACGCAAAGCCGCCCTTTGCCTCAGCAGGTCATTTGCTCTGGTTTATGAGGCAGTTGAAGGCGGAGAGACGGAGGTTTCCGAAGTGAAGCATATAGTTGAAAGCTTCATCAAGGATCACCCGCACACCAGAATAGACTACGTACAGTTTGTAGACCCCGAAACGCTGAAACCTGTTAAGGATCTCAGCGGGGATTTCCTGCTTGCTCTTGCTGTGTATATCGGCAAGGCAAGGCTGATAGACAATAATCTCTTTAAGGTGATGTAAATGCTCAGAAATATGTTTAAAGCAAAGCTCCACAGAGCTACGGTAACTGATGCCAACCTCAACTATGAAGGCAGCGTCACCATTGACAAAGACCTTCTTGACGCATCCGGCATACTTGAATTTGAAAAGGTTGACATCTGGAACATAACAAACGGTTCCCGTTTTTCCACCTATGTCCTTGAAGGGCGCAGAGGCAGCGGCGAAATCTGCCTCAACGGAGCCGCGGCAAGGCTTGTTCAGGTGGGGGACAGGGTAATAATCGCCACATTTGCCATGATGGACGAAAAAGAGCTTGAAGGCTTCAAGCCTACTGTTGTCCAGCTTGATGAACACAACAGAATCGTATCAAAGGACGGGGTTCTGGTATAACCGAACCTCGATCTTGCCAATAACTCGTTATCCTGTTATTATTTATTTATAAAACGGGCTTAGAGGTTTACACATGGCTGAAATGAGACAGATAGTCAGTCTGATGCTGAGCGGTGAGAAATACGGCATCAATATCATGGATATAGAAGAAATTCTCCGTATGATGGACATCACCAAGGTTCCCAAGGCTCCCGCTTTTGTGGAGGGGATAATAAATCTGCGCGGTCAGGTTATTCCTATTGTTGACCTTCGTAAAAAGCTCGGTATTGCCGTTCCGGAAGAAAGCGGACAGACAAGAATCATCAATGTTAATATAAAAGGGAAGAAGATAGGCTTTGTCGTGGACTGTGTGGATGAAGTGCTCAGGCTTGATCCCGAAGTCATAGACAAGGCTCCCGGCGCTTCCACAGGTACAAACTCCGGCTATATTGACGGCGTAGCCAGAACCAAGCACGGCATGATCATTATCCTTGATGTTCACAGGATATTCAACCCCAACGAAGCCAGTGCGCTCAGCTACTTCTAGCAAAGGCTCATGGAGCTTGGCAATCTTCGCAAACTCCTTAATTCCATAGGAAAAAACAGGTCGGATTTCATCAAAAATCCGGCCTCTTATCTTTTATCCGTATCTGAATACACAGCAAAGCTTAACCCTACACTTTCCGCCATGGCCGCACGCACCGCGGAGAAGGAGAAACCGTCCCTGACGGAGCTTGACGCTGTTGTTCATGAACTGGCTATGTTCATAGCATCCGCTTCGGGCAGCACAAAGGCGGCTGCTCTTCTGCATACATCGGTGGCAACAGTTAAGGGAATAGGCGGCAAAACCGCCGAAGCGCTGGAAAAAGCCGGTATAGTGAATATGGAGGATGTTCTTCTTCATTTTCCTTTCCGTTACGAGGCCATAGGCTATGAAGGCGGGGAGAAGGGCGTTCTCACCGGAGTATTGGAGACACACGGCCCGACATTCACCAGAGGGAAAAAGCGGATATACAAAGCTGTTTTCCGCTCTGATTCAGGGTTTTTCTCCGCCCTGTGGTTTAACTTCTCAAAGTCATACCCCGCATCGGGGCTCACCATTGGCTCCAGATACCACCTTTACGGAAATATCGGCAGGATGGACGGCTCATACTCCATAGTTCACCCTGAAATGATAAGTGAAGCCGACATAGGTAAAATCCGGGCAGTCTACAGCTTGCCCACAGCGGTCAGCCATAAGACTTACGCATCCGCCGTATTCCGTGCTGTGCATGACTATCTGGAATACATGCCCGATACTCTGCCGCTTCGTCTGGCGGATAAATATTCATACCCTGATGTACGCTCCGCAGTGAAGACACTTCATTACCCTGACGATATAAGCCAGCTCGGAAAACTCCAGACCCGCAGCCATCCCGCATATGAGCGTTTTGTGTTTGAGGAGCTTTTTTATCTCCAGCTTGGGCTTTTGATGAAAAAGAAGACATATCAGGAGGTTTCAGGCATTGCGTTTGATGTGAAGCCTGAGTTTCTGGAAGAGATAGCAGGGATGATGCCCTTCAGGCTCACCTCCGCCCAGAAGAGGGTTCTGGCGGATATTTTTAATGATATGAAGCGTCCGAAGCAGATGAACAGGCTGGTGCAGGGGGATGTGGGAAGCGGAAAAACCATAGTTTGCTTCACTGCTGCCATGGTTGCTGTGAAAAACGGATGTCAGGCGGCAATAATCGCACCCACGGAGGTTTTGGCAGAGCAGCACTTCCGCAGCCTGCTGAATTTTCTGGACGGAACAAAATATACGGCTGCTCTGCTCACAGGCTCCACGGCGGATAAGGATAAAAAAGCGTCCAAAGAGCTTGTAAGGGAAGGGCATATTAATTTTGTGGTGGGTACACACACCCTTATTCAGGAGGACACTGAGTTTGCCGCTCTCGGCTTTGTGGTGATAGACGAACAGCACCGCTTCGGCGTTTTACAGCGCAAGACATTGGTGGAAAAAGGGTATACACCTGATATTCTGCTTATGACGGCAACACCGATCCCCAGAACATTATCACTGACATTTTACGGCGATCTTGACATAAGCGTGATTGACGCTATGCCGCCCGGCAGAAAACCGATTATTACCAAGGCATTTCCCGAAAGCTCCCGTCACAGGATATTTGATTCGGTGAAGAAGGAACTGGATAAGGGGCATAAGGCCTATTTTATATACCCGCTGATAGATACCAGCGATAAACTCGCCCTGAAAGCGGCAACCGAAGGATATGAGGAGATTGCTCATTATTTCGGAGAGGATGTGACAGGGCTGCTTCACGGACGGATGAAGGCGGACGAAAAGCGTGAAATGATGAACGCCTTTAAGCACGGACGGCTGAAAGTTCTTGTTTCCACAACGGTTATTGAGGTCGGGGTGGATGTGCCGGATGCCACTGTGATGGTAATAGAAAACGCAGAAAGGTTCGGACTTTCTCAGCTTCATCAGCTAAGGGGAAGAGTGGGCAGAGGTGCGGAGCAGTCATACTGTGTGCTGGTGTACTCCAAACAGATAAGCGAGGACGGAAAAGCCCGCATTAAAGCCATGGAACAGCATGCTGACGGCTTTAAGCTCAGCGAAATTGATCTGGAGCTGAGGGGCCCCGGAGATTTTTTCGGTACAAGACAATCAGGTTTACCGCAGTTTAGGTTTTCAAATATCGTAAAAGATGTCAAAATATTACATAGGGCAAGAGCGGAAGCGGAAGAGCTTCTCGCAGAAGATCCCGAACTGGCAAAACCGGTTAATAAAACTGTTCTGGAAGCCCTTAAAACCAGATGGAAGGAAGGGATTGACTTCCTTAACATCGGTTAGACGGTCAGACAGTCAAAAGGGCAGGCTTGAGCAGGGCGGAGAATCTCTGCGTGAAATTGAGATGCTTCACTTCGTTCAGCATGACGGTTTAACAGGGCGGTTTATCTGCCCGCGAGCGTGTACAGAAGTTTCCCCGTGAGGGATGCTATTCATTAACCCCTAGCATTTCCATGGAAGGAAATGCGCCGTGCGCAGCGAAGGTTTGCTTTGCAAACCGCGAGCGTGTATAAAAATTTTCCATGGACGGGAAAATTTTTATCATAAATTAAGGAGGTCGCCGATGCAGATGCCAAAGCTTAGTGAAGAACAGCTTAGAAACATTTCCACTCCTCTGAATTTGCAGAGGGCGGAAAACTATGTCGGTAAATTTATCGACTGCTCTGTTGAGGGTTCTCTTCTGAAGGGAACAATCAAGGGTAACCACGGTGCTTACATAACCACTCTCCAAATCGATTCAGACCCCATAAAGTTTTCATGCGAATGTTCCAACTCCAAGGAGGTTTTCTGCAAGCATGCCGCTGCCCTCGGCCTGACTTACATCTATACACCGTGGGTTTTCGCCAGCAGCCGCAAACTGGATAGAAAAAGCATAACAACTTTTGACGATATTAAATTTTACATCAAAACAACCACGCTTAAGTCTCTCCTTGACGATGTGCGCGGCAAAAATATAAGCTCCTCTCAGGTGGCGGAACTTGCGGGAGTTTCAATCCAGCAGCTCTCCTCCATAGTTAAAGAGGATCTGAACGGCAAGAACCATGTGCTGACCGATCCTTTAAAGATTGCGTGCCTGTACCTGCTGTGCAGCCAAAAATAGAGATTAAGCTTAAAAAGCCCCTGTATTTCAGGGGCTTTTTTTTGTATAATTTTTTTTCGCCATCAAGTGTTGTAAAAGGGAAATAATTCTGATATAAAACTCCAATTTTGCCCATATATTTCGGAGGATGAGTTGCCAAGAAGAAACGACATCAAAACCATTCTGGTTATAGGTTCAGGCCCCATTGTTATCGGCCAGGCCTGCGAGTTTGACTATTCGGGAACACAGGCTGTAAAAGCCCTTAAGGAGGAAGGATACAGAGTTGTCCTCATAAACTCCAACCCCGCTACGATCATGACAGATCCCGAAATAGCCGATGCCACATACATAGAGCCTCTCACAGTTGAGATTCTGGACAAAATTCTGGACGTGGAAAAACCCGATGCCATTCTTCCCACCGTCGGCGGGCAGACAGCCCTCAACCTTGCTTTGGCCGCCTACGATGCAGGTGTGCTTGAAAAACACAAGGTTGAGCTCATAGGCGCGAATGTTCAGGCTATCAGAAAAGCGGAAGACCGCGAGCTTTTCAAAGAGGCTATGGCGAAAATAGGCCTTGATATGCCGAAAAGCGAAATAGTCCGCACATATCAGCAGGCTATGGACTGTATAGACAGCATAGGCTTTCCCGCCATCATACGCCCTTCGTTCACTCTGGGCGGAACAGGCGGAAACGTTGCCTATAACATAGAGGAATACAAAAGCTATGTTGAGTGGGGGCTTGAGGCCTCGCCAGTGCATGAAATCCTCGTGGAGGAATCCGCCCTCGGCTGGAAGGAATACGAGCTTGAAGTAATGCGCGACCTGAACGACAATGTGGTTATTATCTGCTCCATAGAAAACTTTGACCCCATGGGTGTTCACACAGGGGACAGCATCACTGTTGCACCCGCACAGACACTTACAGACAAGGAATATCAGGAACTCCGCAACGCCTCAATCAAGGTTATGCGTGAGATAGGCGTGGACACGGGCGGCTCAAACGTTCAGTTTGCGGTGAACCCTGCCAACGGCCGCCAGATAATCATCGAGATGAACCCCAGAGTTTCCAGAAGCTCCGCTCTGGCATCCAAGGCAACAGGTTTCCCCATAGCCAAAATTGCCGCCAAGCTTGCCGTCGGTTACACTCTGGATGAGATACCCAACGACATCACCAAAAAGACCCCGGCATCATTCGAGCCCACAATAGATTACTGTGTGGTGAAATTCCCCAGATTCACCTTTGAGAAATTTCCCGGCGCGGATGACAGGCTGACAACCCAGATGAAATCCGTGGGCGAAGTTATGTCCATAGGCAGAACCTTTAAGGAATCCCTCCAGAAGGCCATCAACTCCCTTGAAACAGGCAAAACAGGCTTTGACGAAGTTTTCCCCGCGGAAGAGCTCGGCAGGGAATCCGTAAGGGAGGAGATAGAGAAATATCTCCGCCGCCCCACAGACAAACGTATGTGGTACATAGGTGATGCTTTCAGGGCGGGCTACACAACGGAAGAGATACATGAAATCAGTGCGATAGACCCGTGGTTCCTTGACAATATCAAGGAGATCATAGAGTTCGAGGCGGAACTCAGGGCTAAGGGTTCACTTAAGGCTGTAAACGCTGATATGATGGAAAGTGCGAAAAGGCTCGGCTTCTCTGACAAGAGGCTTGCCAAACTCCTTAAAACAAACGAAGACGAAGTAAGAAACTCACGCCGCAAGGCAGTTTATAAAAGGGTCGATACCTGCGCCGCAGAGTTCGAGTCCAACACACCTTATCTTTACTCAACCTTTGAGGATGAGTGTGAGGCGGAACCCACTGACAGGAAGAAGGTTATCATCCTCGGCGGAGGGCCCAACAGGATAGGGCAGGGTATAGAGTTTGACTACTGCTGCGTTCACGCCTCATTCGCTCTGGAAGAGGCCGGTTACGAGACAATCATGGTCAACTGCAACCCGGAAACGGTCAGTACCGACTATGACACCTCGGACAGGCTCTACTTTGAGCCGCTCACGAAAGAGCACGTGCTCAACATTGTTGAGAAGGAAAAACCGATCGGAGTGATTGTTCAGTTCGGCGGGCAGACACCCCTCAAGCTTGCTGTACCTCTTGAAAAAGCAGGTGTACCGATCCTCGGTACGTCCCCTGACAGCATTGACATAGCAGAAGACAGAGAGAGGTTCAAAGACCTCATAGAAAGGCTGCATATCAAACAGCCGCCCAACGGCATAGCCAAGAATGACCAGCAAGCCTTTGAAATAGCCGATAAAATAGGCTATCCGGTGGTTGTGCGTCCTTCTTATGTACTCGGCGGACGGGCGATGGAGATCGTTTATGAACGTGAAGCCCTTGTAAACTATATGAAATACGCCGTAGAAGCCAGTGACGACCACCCTGTGCTCATTGACAAGTTCCTTGAAAACGCCATTGAGGTGGATGTGGACTCCGTGAGTGACGGCGATATGGTTGTCATCGGCGGAATAATGCAGCATATCGAAGAAGCGGGAATCCACTCCGGCGACTCCGCATGCTCCATTCCGGCGCGCACTATCTCTAAGGAGATGCAGGCTAAAATAATCAGCGAAACCAAGAAGTTATCCAGAGAACTTAATGTAATAGGTCTGATGAATGTTCAGTGGGCAATCAAAGGCGATGAGCTTTTCATTCTTGAGGTTAACCCCAGAGCATCCAGAACCGTACCTTATGTGAGCAAAACCATCGGCCGCCCTCTTGCGAAAATCGCAAGCAAGGTGATGGTGGGTATAAAACTGAAAGAACTCGGCTTCACGGAAGAGATTTATCCCGAATACTATACGGTTAAGGAAGCTGTATTCCCCTTCGTCAAGTTCCCCGGAACTGACCTTGTCCTCGGACCCGAAATGAAGTCCACAGGCGAGGTTATGGGCATAGATACCGACTTCGGCATGGCATTCTACAAGTCTCAGCTCGCTGCTGGCAATAAGCTGCCTGAAAAAGGCAAGGTATTCATCAGCGTTAAGGATGCCTGCAAGGACGGTGTGCTCCCTGTCGCCAGGAAATTTGTGGAACTGGGCTTCACTGTTGTTTCCACTGCGGGCACATACGACTTCCTCGCCGGTCACGGCATAGATGTTGAGCGCATCAAAAAGGTCAGCGAAGGCAGACCGAACATTGTGGACGCGGTGAAAAACAGGGAGATCAGCTTCTGCCTGAACATTCCCGCGGGCAGACGCTCAAGGCTGGACTCGGAATCTATCCGCAGGGCGATCCTCAGCTACAGCGTGCCTTACGCCACAACCCTTGAAGCTGTTCAGGCTGTTGTTACCGCCATTGAATCCAAAATCCACAAGGGCATGACAGTTAAACCGATTCAGCAATATTTCGGGAAATAATATGAAGGGAATTATCCTTAAAAACGAAAGACTTAATGATAAATACCGCCTTATGGAAATCGAATCGCCTGAGTTTGTGCAGACAGCCAAGCCCGGTCAGTTCGTCATGGTGAAAACAGGTTTGCAGGACTATCTGGCTGATCCGCTTCTCAGGCGGCCGTTTGGTCTGGTGGATGTCCGCGGAAATACCTTCCGCCTGCTTTACATGCTTGTGGGGAAGGGAACACGTCTCATGACGGAAAGCCCCGCCGGATCAGTGATAGAATTTTCATCCAGTCTCGGAAACGGCTTTAAGTCGGTTAAGAACCAAAAAGTGGCTCTCGTTGCGGGCGGAGTGGGCATTGCCCCTCTGCTCTGGATAGCGAAGCTTCTGAAGGATGACGGATGCAGCGTTACTCTGTATTTCGGCGGACGGAATCAGGAGGATATAATTCTGGCTGACGAGTTCCGCCCGCATATAGACAAGCTCGTTATCACCACTGATGACGGCAGCGTGGGGGATAAAGCCCTTGTGACTGTGCCTTTCGGGCAGGATGTAAAAGGGTTCGACCGTGTATATGCGTGCGGCCCCAAACGTATGCTTGAGGCGGTCAGCGGAATATGTGTCAAAGGCGGCGTTCCGGTGGATGTCTCTCTGGATGAACGCATGGCGTGCGGAATGGGCGCCTGTCTCGGCTGTATCATCTATGTGAGGGAAGGGGAGGAAACAGTGCAGAAAAGATGCTGTGTGGAAGGCCCCGTGTTTGACGGCTCAAAGGTCGTTTGGGAATCGGTTTGCAGGTAGGTTGAAATGTCCGTACTGAAAGTAAACATCTGCGGGGTGGAATTCAAAAACCCCGTTATCACGGCAAGCGGAACCTTCGGCTACGGGCTGGAGTACGCGCGCTTCATAGATATATCAAAACTCGGCGGAATCTCGGTTAAGGGGATTTCATACAACGAAGTTAAGGGCAACCCTATGCCCCGAATCATGGAAACCACCTCCGGCATGCTGAACGCAATCGGCTTGCAGAATGTCGGTGTTCACAAATTTCTCAAGGAGAAACTGCCGCTTTTAAGAAAGTATGACACAAGAGTGATAGTAAACTTCTGGGGCAAAACCATAGAGGAATATGTTCAGGTGGCAGAAGTTCTTGATAACGCTGATGTTGATATGCTTGAAATGAATATCTCATGCCCCAATGTAAAGGAAGGCGGAATAGCCTTCGGTTCTGATCCGTCCATGACGGCAAAGGTGGTGAGCGAATGCAGAAAAGCCATCAGTAACAAGCCTTTGCTGGTGAAACTTTCACCTAATGTCACAGATATTAAGCCCTTCGCCAAAGCCTGTGAGGACAGCGGGGCGGACGGAATCAGCGCTATAAACACCCTCTTGGGCATGGCTGTGAATATCCATACCAGAAAGCCTTATATATCAAACGTTACAGGCGGCCTCAGCGGTCCTGCCATAAAGCCTGTCGCCGTGCGCATGGTGCACGAGGTATCAAAAGTTGTGAAGATCCCCATAATCGGTATGGGCGGTATAATCAGATGGGAGGACGCAGCGGAATTCTTTCTTGTGGGCGCATCAGCAGTTCAGGTGGGTACGGCAAACTTTGTTGATCCGGAGCTCACGTTGAAAATCGTTGACGGGCTTGAGAAATATGCCGAAAGTCAGGGACTCTCAAACATATCAGAACTCACCGGAAAGGTGGATTTGAGTAAATAGATGAGGCAATTCTTAACCTTCATAATCCTCGCAATGATTTTTGAGATCATTGCGGGGATGAGATTATTGATGTATTAGTTTTATTTATATATTTTCTTGAATAGCCTTAATTGGTTTTCCCATTTCAAAGTCAATATACTTATCAATAATAACTTCTTTTTACACAATGCTAAAAATGCACCGTCTTCCGATCCTTTTTTATCTCTTATATTACTTTCTCCAAAGTTTCGTTGATAAAGGCATTTATACTTTTGCCTTCTGTTGCAGCTTGGGCTGCGATCTTTTTATGGAGCTCTGCGGAGGTTCTCAGCACAAACCTGCCAGAGTATGGCTTTTCCGGTTTTTCGCCTCTTTCTTTGCAAAAATCAAGATAGTCATCAATTGATTCTTGAAAAGCCTGTTTAATCTCCTGTGTAGTCATCCCCTGAAATGTTATTACATCACGCAGACCGACTACCTCGCCATAAAAAATTTCGGCATCTGAATCAAAAACTACTGAACCAACGTAACCTTTATATTCCAGCATCTTTTACTCCTGCTTCTGTCAAAAAACGCTGAACGCTTTTTACAGCTCCTTTATTTCTTTCTTTTTCTGGGTGTGGTCTGTGGAACACGGCTCTGACACCGTTCAGATAAATCCTGACTCTGGAGCCGCTGCCTTCTGTAACTTCTGCGCCCAGAGCGGTAAAAAGAGCTTCAACATCCTGCCAGATGATATTTGACTTAACAGGAAGGTGAAACACAGCGTTCAAAGTTTTTCTATGCTTGGCGCTAATATTCTGCATAAATAATAATATCACTTAATAGTATCATTTCAAGAGAAAGTTGAATGGATTTGACGTAAACTGTCGCCTACTGTTGTCCATTGAAACCAATCTGCTGCCATTTGACTTTTTCCTGTCAAAAATCTTAATTATTTCAAAGCTTTATGCATTGATAAATTGTTTGATGCCTAATAAAATAACCCTTATAAAATCGTATTTGCAGCCTGACGGATAACGGCAGTTGTGAAAATTTCTGTGCTGTAAAAAGGGGTTCGTATGTTTTCAGGCTTTCAGGGTTCTTATTGTGTCTGTTTCAGCTTCAGGTAGCGGTTTCAGGACAGAGCACACCGCCTGTTCCTTCGGCGATGGTTTCGTTGTCGAATGCGGCAGTATGCGGAAGATATACTCCAAGGCCGCGCATGTGGCTCCTTACAATGTATCTGTCCTGATTACCGGCGAATCCGGAACCGGGAAGGATAAATTAGCTTACTTTATCCATAACGAAAGCCGCATGGGCGGCAGCTTCATTCATATAAACTGCAGTGCTATCCCCGAACAGCTTTTTGAGTCCAAAATGTTCGGCTACGAACAGGGCGCATTTACAGGTGCATTGAAGGGCGGATATGAAGGTTTTATCGAACAGGCCGCCGGAGGAACGCTTTTTCTGGATGAAATAGGGGATATGCCCCTTGAGCTTCAATCAAAGCTCCTTACATTTCTTGAGCATAAGCAGTTTGTAAAAATAGGCGGAAAAAAGACCCTGTCTGCTGATGTGAGGATTATCGCGGCAACAAATAAAGCAATCAAAACTCAGATAGAAAACGCTTTTTTCAGAGAAGACCTGTACTACAGGCTCAGTACCGTTGAAATTGAGCTTCCTCCGCTGAAGGATAGAAAAGAGGAGATTCCTCATTTCATCAATTATTTCTGCAAAGTCTATAATAACAAATACAAGAAGAATGTCTTCTTTGACAGGGAATCCATAGAGCTGCTTACGGCTTATGAGTGGTTCGGCAACATCCGTGAACTGCGGCATGTGGTGGAGAAGCTTGTTCTGCTGAGCCCTGTGCCGTGCATCAGGCCGGATTATATTTATTCGGAATGCGGAATAACCGCTTTAAAAGGGGAAAAGATAAGGGACTCTCTTAAATACAGGCTTGAGCAATACGAAAAAGAACTGATAAAAGATGCTCTGCAAAAATCCCGGACTCTTTTGGATGCAGCCGGAAAACTCTGTATAGACCTTTCAACCCTCACAAGAAAACGCCGCAAATACGGTATCTGAATCTGCCAAAAAAAAGAACGGCGCAAGGAAAACCTTACGCCGCTCAATGCTGCAATCTGCCTGATGTGAGTGTGATTCAGATCCCCTTCTTTTCAGGGAAGGGGACGGTTTTTATTAGATGTCAAAACGGAACTGAACAAGAGCCTGTATAACTTTGGGCTCATCAACTTTTTTACCTCCGGTGTGCATTACGCTGCTGCCGTAGTCAAAGTATCCGATTTCGGGAGTGATTTTGAATCCTTTCATAACAGTGATGGGGAGCTGAGCATATATTGCAAGAGTTTCAGCATCTTCATCCCAGCCATCCTGATCAGATACCTGATAGCCTACACCAACTTCAAGAGCTTTGCTGTCATCGATTTTGAAGTTTACACCTAAAGCGCCGCCGAAAGTTGTTATATCTTCAACTTCGTCGCTGTTTGCTTTAAGAGCGGGTTTAAGCCTGTCTTTGTTTGTGCCTTTTCCTGCACCGTCAACAACCATGCCGTAAAGCGCGGCGTTGCTTGCATAGAAAGCGTTCACGTTAAGGCCAACGTTGCCGAACTTGGGAGTAAGGTTTACGCCGAAGTGGTATGCAGTAGCATCAAACTCTTTCTCAGCCACGCTTTCACTCTCAGTTTCAGCGTTGAACACAGCGAAAGAGCCGTAAACTTTAACATCTTTCAGCTTGTATGCTGCTTCAAATCTGGGAAGAAGCGCCTGAAAACGGATTGTGGGTTTAGAGTTGTCAGGAGCAGTATATACGGGCTTCCATGCATCCTGCGAGAGAGTGTAGAGGTGCAGTGAAAGATTGCCTGCGTAATATCCTAAACCTGTACGGCGAACCTGTTTAAGGTTACCGAACCCGTCAAGCCCGCCGTCCTCATCGCCGACCCTGTTGTAAGAAGCCTGAGATGCTGTGGCGAACTGGCCGAATCTGAATGTGTTGCCGTTGTCAAGTTTGTAGTCGCCGTAAGCGAGACGAAGAGTAGGATCTGCTTTATCTGAGGTTTCGCTTCCGAGTCCGCCGAATTCAACGTGACCTGTGAGCTTGCTTGTGCTGAACTTGGTTCCGAATCTCGTGTTGCTCTGGAGAGCAATTTTGAACTGTGAATCGTCGCGTTTTCCCGGAACATCGCTGACTTCGGAGAAACCGGCGTAGCCTCTTATGCTGGAGTAAACTTCCAGCTTCCCGGCCGGAGTGTCAAACTGTGCTGCGTATGCGTTCGCGGAAAAGCATACCAAAATTGCTAAAAGTAACAGATTTCTCATAAAAATGGACTCCTTAGTTGTAAAATTTTGATCCCGTTCCCTTGTAGGTGTTGTTCCCCAATCCGACAGACAGCCGAAGCTGTCTGTCGAACCCAGGGGAAAAAGGCTATCTGTGGAAGCGGATAGCTTTTGGAAAGTGATTTGCTGTGTACTCCGGTCAAATGTTTCACATCAGGCATTCATTTGAACCGTTAACTTTCGCTGCTTAAAAAGCACGGTATATGCCAATTGCTAATTCATTTATAAATAAGGATATTGAAAAATCAGCTTGTGCAGTTCTGCACAAGCATAAAGCAGGAGTGATTGGTTAGTTACTGATACATCACAATAATTAGTCGGGGCATAAAAATATAATGGAGATGTTAAGTATGCAGAAATGAGCAGTTTTGTTCTGAAACGCTATACACGATTGATAGGATTATGAAATTTGATGTTTCCATGACAATAAAATGACATAAAATGGCAGGGTGTCACTCTGCCCGGTCTAAGTTTGCGAAGCGTAATCTACTGATAAGGGTAGCTTTTTTACCCTATCAAATAAGTTCCTGTTCCGGCGGCTATGAGCAGACCTTCGTTATTGTGCAGCTTTGCAGTAGAGACAGCTATCTTGTTGCCGGCACGGAGGGTTTCACCCGTGGCGGTGAATGACTTTCCTCTGCCGGGCTGGATGTAGTCCACACGCAGATCGATAGTTCCCACCTTGCTGACACGTTTCATTATCTGATCCGCCGTCTCAGTGGGATATTTCACAGGAAGACAGAGCAGGGCAGATATTCCCGCTGTCACGTCCATGACGGAGGCTATGACTCCGCCGTGGAGTATCCCGTAGTCAAAGTTGCCTATGAGCTCGTTTCTCATATCAAAGGTTATTACAGGGGTGAAGCTCTCTGTTACCTCAAGTTTCATACCCAGAAAGCGCTGAAAGGGGCTGAGTGTTTCAAATCGTTCTTTAAAGCGTTCAATAATTTCGTCCATATCATTTTTCCTCATAAATCACGTGTCAGTATAACAAAAACTGAGCCGGAAGGCTCTCTGAAATTTGCCGGACAGGGATTTTCCTTTATAAAGGGCAGAAATCCTTTCTCCAATGCGGAGACCTGTTTAGAAGGTCTTTGCCTTCCTTTTTATTTTATATTTGCTCAGAAATGAAATTTGAGGCTCGTTTTTTCTCCCCTTAAAAGTTCCTTATTGCACTTCCGGCAGGGAAGTGGTATTTCTATTTTAAAAACGTCTGATAAGATATATTATGTTAAATTATACGGCAAATATAAAGCAAAAGGAAGAAGAATCAAAAGAAGAATCATCTGGGTGCAGATTGTCCGGTCCTGCTGCTGCCCTGCTTTCAGTTTTATACGATGGCAAAGGAAGGAATGCTTTATATTTCCGGCTGTAAGCCGTGTTTGGAGATCATGGACAGGCAAAGACAAAGGTCGGGGAGTTTTCTCGCTTGTGAGAGGAAAATACGGCGCTGCATTCTGAGTACAGCACCGAATATGATATTTTATCCTTTAAGCCAGTTCAGTGCAAACCTCGAAATATCCGCTTTGACCACCAGATCCGCAAAGGTAGTTTTTTCAAGCTCCTCATATAGCTTTTCAAATCCTTTGCTGACACGCTGGGTTATTTCACAGACTCCTTCCGCGTCGCAGTTTCTGTTGGCGAACTGACAGCATACGCTTTTGGGCGTGTCTTCAAATATGCGGAAAACATCCGCAAGGGTGATGCATGACGGCTCCTTTCCCATATAATACCCGCCGTTCACACCGGGACTTGCCTTTATTATTCCTGTTTTAGAGAGCTCCTGCATAACTTTTGCAAGATAAGATTTTGATATGTTTTGTTTTTCTGCAAGCTCTTCAAGCTGAATGTGGTTTCCTCCGCCGCATGCTATAATCACCAGGCTGTGCACCGCATACTCGGTTTTTTTCGACATCCTCATTACAATGCCCCATAATTTTTATTTGTTTTTTCTATTTTGAACTTCCAAAAAATCAGTGCGCTCATATAATATATATCCTATACACTTGAATTTAAAATAAAAAAATTAACGGATAATGCAATGTTTAGAATGATAATTTTTGATCTCGACGGTACGGTTCTCAATACTCTGGATGATATTCACTCCTCGCTTATGGATACTCTGGATAAGTTCGGTCTGGAGAAATTCGGGATTGATACCACCAGAACCTTTGTGGGCGACGGGATTAGAAAGCTCATAGAAAGAGCAGTATCACCAGATAAATATAGCGAGAATATAGAGAATTACTTTAGGGAAATTTATAACAAAAGGCTGGTTGAAACCACGAAGCCGTATGACGGAATTACTGATGTTATGGAACGTCTTAAGGCTGCCGGAGCCTGTCAGGTGGTGCTTTCCAACAAGGCAACGGAATATACTGACTCTATAGTGCGTCATTTCGGGCTCGACAGGTATCTGGACGGATGGTACGGATTTGACTGTTTCCATGAGAAAAAACCCTCCCCCCTGCCCGTCCGTGAGATATTGAAGGAAAAGGGTTTTTCCGTTGATGATGCCCTTATGATCGGCGACAACTACACGGATATAGAAAGCGGCGCCGGAGCGGGCATAAAAACTTGCTTTTGTAAATACGGCTATGGTAAATTGAGGTCTGTTCAGGCGGACTTTTTCATAGGTTCACCTTCGGAAATCCCTCAGATAGCAGGTTTGAAATGACAAAAAAGGCAATCTACGCAGACTGGATCTACTATGACGGAAAGATTGAGCAGAATAAATACCTTATAATCAATGATAATATAATAGAAGGCCTTTCACTCGCACCTGAAAACGGATGCGAGATTATCCGCCGGGAAAATTCGGCTGTTTTTCCGGGTCTCATAAATACCCATGCTCACCTGCCCATGTCTATGTTCAGGGGGCTTGCGGACGACCTTGCCCTCATGGACTGGCTGAAAAACCACATATGGCCAGTGGAATCAAAATGGCTTTCTGACGCTTTTGTGCATGATGCCACTCTGCTTTCTGCTGTGGAGATGATCCGCTGCGGCACTGTGTGCGCTAATGATATGTACTTTTTCTCCGATCATGTGGCCTCAGCCCTTATCAAATGCGGGCTTCGCGGTGTAGTGGGTGTCGGGGTGCTGGACTTCCCCACCAAAACCGGCAAAGGTGCTGACGATTACATAGCAAAAGGCGCTGCCCTCTATCAGAAATATAAAGATCACGAAACAATAGATATTTCCCTCTGCCCGCACGCTCCGTACACGGTTAATCCGGATAACTTCCGCAAGTGCGTTGAGTTCTGCGGCAAACATGACATACTTCTGCATACTCACCTTCTGGAAGCACCAACTGAAAGAGCCGATATAACAGAGAGATACGGTAAATCCCCTATTGAGCTTATGAATGAGGTGGGCGCTTTTGACATTAAATCAATCTTCGCCCATACCATTCATCCCACCGATGAGGAGATAGGGCTCATGGGCAGCAAAGGCGTGTGCACCGCCCACTGTCTGGAAAGCAACATGAAGCTTGCCAGCGGGTTTTCCCCTGTGAAAAAGATGCTGGATGCCGGAATGAACGTCACCATCGGCACTGACGGTCAAGCGAGCAATAATGACATTGATATGATTGGGGAAATGAGCACCGTTGCTAAGTTCCATAAGGCTTTTAACATGGATGCCACTGTTCTGGATGCTAAAACTGTTCTGGATATGGCAACGAAAAACGCCGCAAAGGCTCTGGGGCTTGAAAAATGCGGAGAGCTCAAGGCCGGTTACAAGGCGGATTTCTTTGTTCTGTCTTTTGATGCGGTCAATGTCACACCAGTGTATAATCCGGTTTCCCACCTTGTGTATTCCGCAAGCCAGCGGGATGTAACTGACGTGTATGTAAACGGTAAATGCCTGATGGAAAACGGGGTTATTACCGTTATTGATGAGCATGAGATAAAGGACAAAGCCCGTTCATGGGCAGCTAAGATCAAAGGATAACCAAGACTGCTGAGACCGGAAACCGTATAAAATACTGAAGAAGGACATAAAATGGACATTAACACCTATTCAAACCCTCTTAACGAGAGGTACGCAAGCAAAGAGATGCTTTATCTCTTCTCCCCTCACAAAAAATTCTCCACATGGAGAAAGCTTTGGATTGCTCTGGCAGAGTCAGAGAAGGAACTGGGGCTTAACATCACTGATGAGCAGATAGCCGAGATGAAGGCGAATGTTGATAATATAGATTTTGCCTATGCTGCTGAAATGGAAAGGAAATTCCGCCATGATGTTATGGCGCATGTCCACACCTTCGGCAAAGTATGCCCCAAGGCTATGCCTATAATCCACCTCGGCGCAACCAGCGCATATGTGGGCGACAATACTGACCTTATCGTGATGAAAGAGGCCATGGTTCTGATGCGCAAGAAACTTGTCAGCGTTATGAATAATATAGCCAGATTCGCGATGAAGTATAAAGACATGCCCGCACTCGGCTTCACCCACTTTCAGCCCGCTCAGCTTACCACTGTGGGCAAGCGTGCCTGCCTCTGGCTTCAGGATTTTATGCTGGATTTCGAAGCTCTGGAGTTCGCCATTGAAAACCTCCGCTTCCGCGGTGTTAAAGGAACCACAGGCACTCAGGCATCTTTCCTTCACCTCTTTGAAGGCGACCATGACAAAGTGCGCAGGCTGGACAAAACAGTTTCCGCTAAGATGGACTTTGATAAGGTTCTCACCATCACAGGGCAGACATACACCAGAAAGCAGGATTCAAGAGTTCTCGCCGCCCTCGCCTCCCTTGCGGAATCCGCACACAAGATGGCCACAGACATCAGGCTCCTTGCTAATCTCAAGGAGGTTGAGGAACCATTTGAAAAAAATCAGATAGGTTCCAGCGCAATGGCCTACAAGCGCAACCCAATGCGCAGCGAGCGCGTCTGCTCACTCTCAAGGCATGTGATAGCGCTCAGCGTGAACCCTTACATGACTCACGCCACACAGTGGTTTGAGCGTACTCTGGACGACTCCGCCAACAGAAGAATCAGTAATTCAGAGGCATTCCTCACCATGGATGCGGTTCTGGAACTGCTTTACAATATAACCGACGGCCTCGTGGTTTACGAAAGAATGATCCACAGGCGCGTAATGGACGAACTGCCCTTCATGGCGACTGAAAACATAATAATGGAATCTGTAAAGCGAGGCGGCGACAGGCAGGAACTGCACGAAGTCATCCGAGAGGCTTCCATGGAGGCCGGAAAACGGGTTAAATCCGAAGGGTTGGACAATGACCTGCTTGACAGGCTGGCAAACCACACAGGAGTGCCGCTCACCCGCGAGGAGATAGACAGGCTTCTGGAGCCGTCCAAGTTCGTAGGCAGAGCCCCTGAGCAGGTTGTGGACTTCATAGAAGGCGAGGTTCAGCCTGTGCTGGATAAATATAAGGACTGCATCGGTCTGGATGTGGATATAAAGGTTTAAAGAAACAGCGAAGCGGGCGCATCAGCCCGCTTTTTTTTATGTTCCGGCGGCTTTGCCCGCGTTCCATAGGTTCTGCGCTGAAGTTCTGCTGTATGTTATTAAACAGAAAGCAATTGCTGACACTAATCCCATAAGCCCTGAAAAGACAAAAACTGATTTAATCCCGGCATATTTTAAGAGTATTGAGCTAAAAACAGGGCTGCACGCAAATCCAAGCCCCATAAACATATTAAAATGTCCAATAATGCTGCCCCTTGAACCTGCTTCGCTGTGTTCAAACAGCAAGGCTGTGCAGGCCGGCTGTGAAACAGCGCTGAATACTCCGCTGAAAAGAAGTACGGCAAGCAGATGAACATAACTGTTAACTAACACAGTCGCAATAAGCAGAAGCGACACAGCCACTCCTCCGCAGGTGATAAGCAGCTCTTTATGAAAATAATCCGCTAATCTCCCGGTGAAAGGCAGGAATAAAGCCGTTACAGCCGCTGACAAACTTAAGGCCAAGCCTATTTCTTTGACTGATACAGATTGTCCGCTAAGGTATATTGGAAGAAAAACCGTGATGGCGGAGATTCCCCATGCCCTGCAAAAGATATAAATCATTAAAATACTGACAGCCGCTTTTTTACAGAGTATTTTTTTTGCTTTGATAACGGGTGTTTCTTTAGTTTTGCCTATGAGAAAGGCAAGTGAAAAACTTAATAAACAACAAATCATTATAAATAAAAATAAATGGCTGAATCCGGCTTTTTCGACAATAATACTGCCGATCAAAGGTGCTGCTGCAACGGCAGAATAAAACGATAAGTCAAAGATACCGATAGCTTTTCCTTTTTGCTTTTCTGAAAACTCAAGCAGACAGTATATTACAGGGCGAAATACAGCACACGCGATTCCCTGAAACACTCTTAATATTAAAATTACTTTTTCATCCTGCGCCAAGTTGAACATGACCGAAACCACGGTAAACAGCGCAACTGCGTAAAAAAGAACTGTTCGCGGACCGTATCTGTCAATAACACTGCCTGCCAGCGGCGAAAATAGTATTTTTGATGCAGCATAAAAAGCAAAAGCAAACCCAAACATCACTCCGTGCGAATAAAACTCATTATAGAACAATGGAAAAAGCGCATCATTTGCGGCAAAAGCCAGTGTGATTAAAAAATTTACAGCAAAAAGTATCAGAAACTTCTGCTTTTGCAACTTATTCTGCATAAACATACTTTTGCCTACGGTACGCTTACTGTGAATGAATGGTGACACTCTTTATTGCAGTAGAGCACTGAAGGGGAATGAATATGATGGCATAATGTACACCTTAAGGAACCTGTGTGAGCATTATGTGGGTTTACAGAATATTCTTTTCCGTCAGTGCTTTTCAGCGTAGTTATTTCTTTGGCTTCCATACCGGCATGGCATTCTATGCAATACTTCTGAGGCGCTGCCTTAATAGGAGTTTCTGTCTGATGGCAGTCAATGCATGTGATCCCTGCTTCAGAATGCTTTTTATTTATATGTTTGTCATCTGCTCCTGCAAAAGAGGATATGAACATCATTACAGAAAACATTACAATAGTATTTATATATTTATTATTAAACATTTATATCTCCACTTGTGAATTAGGGCAGCACGGAGGCGGTTATTCCGCACTGCCCGCTGATGCTCCTAAAGCTTTGTTGAGAATGTCATCCAGAGAGCATTGCCTTCTGTTGAATCTTTTGAGTCAAACTCTTTGTAGTATTTTACTTTTATTTGGCCGTTGATCATGGGAACGAAAGCGTTGATCTCCGGACCTATTCCGAATTTTTTATCATGGACAGATTTGTCCCATGATACATCCGAACCGGAATCATCAGTAACCTGCCAATGAGCATAACCGGAAACACCAACATCGAAAGTTCCTATTATCCGCCCTATTCCCCACTCCAGGTTCAGGTCATCTCCATAGGTAATATCGAGCTCCCTGTTTTCAAAGTGTTTCTCATGTCTGCCCAAAACAGAGATGCTCCATAATTTTTCCTCATCCGGATAAAAGGTTACGCCGGATGTTGTCATCAGCGTATAGTGGTCACTGCCTGTATTTGCTAAGTCCGATTTGCTGTACTCTCCGGTCGGGATATACATGGCAACTCCGAAGACAGCGTCATACCTTTTGCCGTGCCATGCAAGAGTCAGAGGTTCGATTGTCGTGTCACCTATGTTAAATGTATCGTCATTGCCGGCAGTGGTTTGAATATCAGCATAAACAGCAGGAATTATAAGATTCATTCCGTAATCAGCGCCAAGGAATTTCTTTTTTGTCATCCATATGAAACGGTGGACATTCGCAAATGTTTTTATCTCAGGTGAGTTGTCAATTTTGTCACCGCTGCTGTCTCTGAATTGATCTGAAAAATAGTACTGGTTGTACATAACGTAGTAAAAGCCCGGCCCCGGTATACTGGCTGCTTTGATACCTTCAGAGCCAAGGGCATAATCCTGCGCATTTGCGGGTGAAAAAGTGCATGCCAGTAAAAGCAGGCAGAGCGCAGCCGATATTTTTCCGGCATTTATAAAAGTTGTGAATATGTTTCTCGATAACATAAAAAATCCTTATATTAATAAAGTTTTATGTGGTTTCTATGAGATATGCATTTTTTCACTGTCAAAAAAAAGAAGAAAAATTAATGCTTAGCGGGGCAGAAGCAGCGGGCTACTGTATTTCGGTCCAATCGTATATGTCTTCAAAGAGTGACGAATGAACGTAGATATTCCGTTTGTTTCTGCTCATTAATTTCTTCTCATACATTTCAACAACCGTGCGGCAAACCGTGACTTCCGATGCTCCGAGTATCTGTGCGTATTCCCTGTGGCTAAGGTAGATAGGGAGCATGTTCCAGCCGTCTTTAATTTCCGGATTATACGAAGTCAGAAGCACTTTTAAGAATACCCGCAGTCTTTCCGGAACACTGAGAGTATAGTTTGCGATCATGGCTTCCATGTGGGTTTCCTCCTTTGCTACCACGCCCTTAGTATAAAGGAGCATGAGCTCAGGATTATTGCCGATATGTTTCTGCCATACATCGTAAGTGATGCTTAAAACTTCCGAAGGTCTTATCACACTGTCAGTTACATTGACCAATTCTCTTGTCAGACCGTCAATATCGGCAAGTGCACGTCCGGGAATAACTAAGCTGAAAATAAAGCTTCGTTCGTGCTTGTCCTGAAATGAGAATGCTGCCAATCCTTTTTTCAGATAATAAAATTTCCCTTCGGATCCTCCGTTTATCAGGGGAGTGCCGCGCCCTAATAATTCCGGAGAACCATATTTTAAATAAACTTCACGGAGTTGAGGCGGTTCTTCAATGTAGATCCACGGTTTTTGAAAAAATACCTGTCTCATAATCTACCGTTTTTTTAAATTGGCGGCGGTCTGTCAAACCGCCGCTCCTGTTCTGAGTTATTTTTTAATTTTACCAAGTTTTACAGCAATATGCTCCGCAGCGATTCTGCCGCCTGTTGCCGCATAGCTTGACAGGGAACCGGGCATTATAAGATCATAAGTATCACCGAACATGCCTCCGGCATCTATACCAGCTGCGTAAAGACCGCTTATGGGAGTGTCATCATCTGTGACAGCCTGCATATTGGCGTTAATCCTTACACCGCCTATTGTACTCATGAATGACGGTTCACCTTCAACTGCATAAAAAGGACCATTTTCTACTTTGCGGAGAAATCTTCTGTCTTTCCCGAATACCTCATCATAGTTATATTCAGTGAATTTGTTAATATCTGCGACAGTTTTTTTAAGATTTTCGGCAGGAACCCCTATTTTTTTTGCAAGGGCATCTATAGTATCGGCTTTGAAAGCGTAGCCTTTTTTCTCACCTTCCCTAATACCGTCATCAATAAGATTGAGTTTTGTCCCTGCGGGAACCCAGTCACTGTAAGGCATTAAAGTTCCTGATGTTTTGAGCTCATTAACAGTGTTCTGATCCATAACGACGAAATATCTTTTTCCGACACGTTCAATTGCATTCTGAGAAACTGTCCAGTCAGATGAGTGCTGCTCATTAAAGAAGCGGTTACCGGCTTTGCTTACCCAAAGAAGCGGCTGACGGAGAACACTTGTTATCTGTCCGAGCGGTGTTGTATCAGTAAGAGTCTGGTTAGGATCCTGACCTATGGGAATGCCGCCCAGCACCAACAGGGAACCCATACTCTCTGTACCTGCACCAACAGCCATTGCCATGTTTATCCCATCACCTGCACGTCCGGCTTTGGGGCCTGCTACAAGCTGTTCAGCGTTTGCGATGTATTTTTTCATCATATTCAGGTTATTTGCAAACCCGCCTGTGCAGAGAATTACACCGCCTTTTGTGCGGAACTCAATCTCATCACCGCTGTCGGTATTTTCTGCAACTATCCCGACGACATTACCTTTGCCGTCCGTAATGAGTTTTTTCCCTGCTGTTTCTGTCATTGTCTTGTTGCCTGATTTATGGATTATATCAACAAGGGTTTTAACGGCTGTAGCGCCTGAGCCTTCATGAAACAAATGCCAGGTCTTCGGGCCGTTGTATATTACTGTGTGAACTTTTTCAAAGACTACCCCGCGCTCTTTCATCCAGTCCACATTTTCCGCTGAGCGGTTAATTAATGCTCTGAGAACTGCGCCGTTTGCTTTCCAGTGGCTGAACTCCATTGCCATATTCCATGCCTGATCTGTTGTAATCCTGTCTGAAGACTGCCTCTGCATATAGCTTTCAACGGCAAATGTTCCTTCAACAAACGGAGCTGCGCCACCGAGTGTGGGCATCTTCTCAATGAGATAAACCTTCAGACCGTTCTCCGCTGCAACAGCAGCAGCAGAAAGCCCGGCAAGGCCTGAATCGACGACAACAACATCCGTTTCGATAATCTGACGCTTAGGCGCCGCAAAAGCAGATGTTGCACATAGTGCTATCATCACAAAATAAATGAATAAATTACGCAACATTGTGCATCCTCCTATATAAGATATGAAGGAAAGATAACACAGCGCATTGAGTGAAAAACTATCATACGATATAATTTTGAATAAATTGTTAAAATATATATGACAAATAAAAAGCTGCTGGGCTGCAACTCAGGAAGCTTATTCAGCAGAGAGTATTCCTTACAAAGTGTCTTAAATCATTAATAACATAAGGGTTCAGACTGAAAATCCTGTATCCGGTTTTTATCAGGTGGCTGAGTATGCGCTCGTCCGCTGCTATTTCGCCGCAGATTTCAAGCTTTCGCCCTGTCTTTGCCACTCTCTGGTATATATGCTCAAGAAGAGCCAGAAATGCTTTATTATTAGTGGGATATAATGAGCTGACCGCCGGGTTGGTTCTGTCCACAGCAAAGAAATACTGAAACAGATCGTTAGAGCCTATACTGAAAAAGTCGCAGTATTCAGCCAGTTCTTCGATATAAAACACCGCAGAGGGAATCTCTATCATGGTTCCAAAGGAGGGAGCCTTAACGCCTCTTTCCTCGGCTATCTGTCTGCCGAGGAGCACCACATCCCGCAGTTCCTCCGGAGTGGAGACGAACGGAACCATTATCTTAAGCGACGGGTATGACGAATATACCTCGATAAGCGCCCTGAGCTGCTCCTCAAGCATACGTTTGCTGTCCAGAAGAAGCCTTATCCCTCTGTTGCCCAGTGCCGGGTTGTCTTCGGGAATTTCCAGATTGCTTTTCTTATCCGCGCCTATGTCAAACAGCCTGAAAACAACATCTCCGGGAAACATTGAGAGGATTTCCTCATAGGTTTTCACCTGTTCCCCGAAACCGAAGCCCGCAGGATTCTGGAGGTAAAAAATCTCAGTACGCACAAGCCCTATTCCGTCAGCTTTGAGGCTGCGTGCCCTTTCCGCATCCAGAAGGCTGGAGACATTGGCGTAAAAGTACACTCTTTCCCCGTTAGGGAGTATTATATTCGGGTCAGCTTCGCCGAGATCCGGCTTTTGTTTGATATTATTTATTTTTTCTATATATTCCTTCAATCTCTCCGGAGTGGGGTTAATGAAAATCTCCCCGCTGTCGCCGTCAAGGATGATAGTTTCGGCTACTTCCATAAACTCGGAAAGCTTTTTTACGCCGCTTACCGCAGGTATGTGTCTGCTTTTTGCCAGTATCGCTGTGTGGCTTGTTGCACCGTCCTTTGAGGTGATGAAGCCTGTAACCTTTTCTAAATCAAGGGACGCTGTTTCGCCGGGAGTGAGCGCATCCGCAATCAGGATGCTGTTTTCTCCAAGTTCCACATCCCTTTTCATAACACCCAGATGGCTGAGAAGGCGCTTGGAGATGTCTTCAATATCCCCTGCCCTCTCCCTTAAGTATCTGTCAGGGATGGACATAAATCTCTTTATGACCTTATCGGCAACGTGGCGCACACTGAATGCGGCGCTCTTTCTGTGCTCGGACACATGCCTTTTAATATCTTCTCTGAACATGCTGTCCTCCAGCATGAGCAGGTGTGTCTGGAATATTTCAGAATCTATACTGTCGCCGTTTTTATCAAGATCATCAATAAGCTTAATTAGATCAGCCTTTGTTTTGAGAAAGGCATTCTCAAGCTCGCTGAGTTCCAGCACAACATCCAGAACCCCAGTGTTTTTCTCCACGAACCTTGAAAGCACCATCGCCGGAGAACCTATGGCTATTCCGCCTGAGAGCGGTATACCGCGGATGCTGATTTCGCCTTCGTACATATCATCATCATTATGAGGTTCATAGAGATAATGCTTCATCATTATGGTGGAAACCTGCGCTGCTGCTGCTTTGATCAGCGCTTTCATCGCATCGGTATTTTTTTTATCCTTCTGAAACTGGAAAACCAGAACACCTATGGTGTGTGAGCGTCCTTTGAGCGGCACACCTATATAAGTATGAAAAGGCTCTTCGTTTATGCCGGGGAAGTAGTTGAATCCGGGGTGTTTGGTGGCGTTTCTGATGAATGTGTACTCACCGCTTGTGAAACTGAGACCTGTTAGTCCTTCTGAGGTTTTCATGGTGACATTGCCCACCGCAGAGGGGCTGAGGCCGTCTGTCGCCATGAGAGTCAGAGTGTCCTTCTTGAACTTGCTTAAAAGGTAAACAGAGCATACATCACTGCCCAGACCGCGCCGGAGATGAGTTACGGTTCTGGTAAGGACATCTTCCATGCTTTCCGCATCAAGAATGATATTGCTGATTTCAAGCAGAAGTTCAATTTTTCTCATAGCCATTGATTTTAGAGCCTCAAAGGGTTATGTGCAAGCAGAAATTCCGGTTTGATAATGCTGTTTTCAAATAAAATCCTCCGGCTTGCAGCCGAGAAAACCGCACAGCCCGTGAACCGCCTGCGACATATCACTGGAATAATCGTTGACGTAAAGGTCAATATGGCTTTTTATCACTGTATTATTAAGCTCTTGCGCATGTTTTTTAATGTATTGCTCGATCTCCGGGTATCTTGTCTTTGCAAAGTTTATGGATTCCCTGATGAGTCCGTTTATTTCATCAGCGTATGAGGCATATTCTTTCCTGATGAGTATCGCACCCAAAGGTATCGGAGCCTTGTACTTCTCCTCCCAGAGTTCGCCCAGATCACAGAGCTTCACAAGCCCTTCCTGTCTGTAGACAAACCTGCCCTCATGTATCACCACTCCGGCGGTTACCCTGCCCTCTTTTACTGCGGGCATGATTTCATCAAAACGCATTTCAATGAAATTATAATCCTCACCGAAAAAGTGCCTGAAGAACCTGAATGCGCTTGTATGTATTCCGGGAATGGCTATTACAGAGCCTTTGGCTGATGATAAGTCAGTCTCCGCTGCCGCCACTACCAAAGGTCCGCAGCCGAAGCCCAAAGCACCGCCAGCCTTAAGCACTGAATAGTCGTCCAGCACCAGCGGGAGCATTCCGTATGAGACCTTAACTATATCGAGCTCACGGTTAAGTGCTTTATTGTTAAGCACTTCTATATCATCCATAAACACAGAGAAGCTGTGAGGGGTCTTTATATGCCCCTCAAGAAGCGCCCCGAATATGAATGTATCATTAGGGCATGTGGATATGCCGATGTTAAAGTTCATTCAGGTTCCTTAAAATGACGGAATACTTCCCAGCAGGTACTTGAGGTCATCATCATTAAACTCAACGCCGCCGCCGAGGAAAAGCGTTCTCGTGTCGCTGTTTGCTATGTTTTCCACGCCGCCGGTCACAAAGAAGTTTTCTAAGAATTTATACTTCGCGTATGCTTTTACGTTGGCATTTCTGTCTTCGTCCTTGTCGGGGAAATCGTAAACATCAAGCTTTATCTCGAAGTTTTTGTTTTTGGGTATAGGGTAAATATCCGCCCCCACGCCGAAATCAGACTCCATAAGCCCTATGCGGAAATAGAAATTCTCAAAGAACCTGTGGGCATACATTGCTGTGAATGTAAGCTCATCTTTGTTGACTGTTTCTGTGTAAGCATAATCCTGCGAATGCTCACCGTAGCCCGGCTGAGTGTATTTGCGGGACACTTTTGTAGTGCTGTCCCTGCCGTTCGGATGTGTTTCAAGTCCGAGGAGGTAGTATCTCTTATCACTAGGGACAAGTCTGAGCCTGAATGCGCCTTTGTTCTCGCTCTCCTCAAAGTTATGCTGCCCTTCAAATGAGAGATAGACTTTCATTTTGTCAAGCTTGCCCATGGTGTTTTTAAGGCTTGTGAGCGTCTCGTTCATGTTATCAATGGTTTTGTTGTCATAGATAAGCTTGCCCACAGTGCCTTCACCGGATTTTATCTGTCCGGTGATGTCGTTCATGTTGTCCACAGTGGTTTCAAGCTTTGCTGTGACGGCGCGGAGGCTTTTTATCGTATCATTTATGTCGCTTTTGTTGCCGCCGACTATATCGTCAATGTCGCCTGTAACATTTTTGAGGTTCTCTGCTATAACCGGGGTCTGCATCCGCAGATCTTCCGTTATCAGGCGGATGTTGGCTATTATTTCATTCATATTCTGCTGGTTGCCCACAGCAATGCTGTTGAGCGAGCCTGTGAGTGATTCAACATTGCGCATTATGGCGTTTACGCGCATCTCGTTCTGAGCGAGGATTTCGCGGAGCATATCTGTTGTATAGCGTACATTTTCAAGGGTCATCTTCATATGATCTTTAGCTTCTGCCGTGGCGAGAACCTCTTTCAGCGCGGATGTTATCTCCTTTACATCCCCCGCTATATCACCCAGTTTGTTTCCGAGTTCGTCAAAATCCGTGGAGCTTGCAGATTCCCTTATCACATCATCTTTTTGCAGCATTCCGATAAACTCATCGCTTTTCATCTGGAGTTCGGCGTATTTTTCACCGAGGAAGCCGCTTGAGCGTACAGCGAGTATGACATTTGAGGGAATTTCATATTGTTTGTCTATCACCATGGTAACAATGGGCTTTCCGTTTACAAGCTTCACTGATGTGACCTTGCCGACCTCAACACCGTTGAACATAACAGCGGAATCCGCCGTGAGACCTGCGGCGTTGCGGAGCTCCGCTTTTATTTCCATGCCTTTGTGACTGCCCACTGAAAATGAGCCGGCCTTAAGGGACATAAAACCTATCAATGCAAAGCATATGATTACAAAGGCGCCAACCTTGGCTTCCAGTCCTGCTTTCATCTATTACCCCTCGCTTATATTACTTTTATGGGCCCTTCCATGGAAGCGGAAAGGAACTGACGCACGTAAGGATTATCCGTGGATTTAAACTCATCCGGAGTGCCGAAGAGAACAACCTTTCCGTCATAAAGCATTGCGATATAGTCAGCAATTTTAAGGGCACTGTCTATATCGTGCGAAATGACTACGGAGGTTATCTTAAGCTCCTTCTGTGTATCGTTTATCAGGTTATCCACCACATCGCACATGATAGGGTCAAGGCCTGTGGTGGGTTCATCGTAAAGTATTATTGCCGGCTCCAGCGCTATGGCTCTTGCCAGGCCGACCCTTTTCTTCATGCCGCCAGAAAGCTCAGAAGGCAGTTTGTTTTCAATATTTCTCAGACCAACCAGGCGGAGTTTTTCTATAACTATGTCATGGATCTGTTTTTTACTGAGCTTTGTATGCTCCGAAAGGGGAAAGGCTACGTTCTCAAAAACTGTCATGGAGTCAAACAGTGCGGCATTCTGAAAAAGGATGCCGAATTTCTTACGCAGTTCGAGCAGTTCCTTTCCCTTAAGCCCCACTATGCTTCTGCCATCCACAAGCACATCCCCTTTCGTGGGTGGCATGAGGCCGCACATCTGCTTGAGGAGGACGCTTTTTCCTGTTCCGGAGGGGCCTATAATGTAGGTTATGGCGTTTTTATGAACCTGAATATTAATCCCTTTATGGATTTTGTATTCACCGAAGCTTTTATGTACGTCTTTCAGTTCTATCGCAAATTCCATGAGACCGCCTAAAACATGAATGCCGTGAGGATATAGTCAAAAACAAGTATAAGAATGCATGCCAGAACCACGGACTCTGTGGTGGCTTTGCCCACGCCTTCCGCTCCGCCCGATGTGTAGTAGCCTTTGTAGCAGCCCACAAGGGTTACCAGAAGGCCGAACACAACAGATTTTACCATTCCGTTTATGAAGTCTGAAAGGTCTATGTAGCGGTACATATTCTCCATATAGAGAGTTTTGTTTATTCCCAGAATAGTTACCCCGACGAAAATACCCCCGACTGTACCGCAGAACACGGCAACAGCATTGAGCAGAGGCATCACAAAAACACCCGCGAGGATGCGGGGTACAAAGAGATACTGCACCGGATCAACCGCCAGTGAGGAGAGTGCGTCTATCTGCTCGGTAACTTTCATTGTGCCTATTTCGGCTGTGATGGCAGAGCCTGCCCTCGCGGCCACCATTATTGCTGAGAGAACAGGCCCCAGTTCCCGCGCCATACCGAGGGTTACAACCGTTCCCACCAGATATTCCGCGCCGAACTTACTGAAACCTATATAGCTCTGAAAGGCGAAGACCATCCCGGTGAAGCTTCCGGTGAGTATTATGACGGAAAGCGAGTTTACGCCTATGAACTCAACCTGCTTTATAAACAGCCTGAATCTGTACGGGGGAACAAAAGCTACACGCAGCGTTTCCCAGAAAAGCAGAAACAGTCTGCCCGCGCCCACGCTCATCACTGTAAAGGGTCTGCCTATGAATGCCAGAATTCCGTTCATTGTGAAGGAACTTCTCCTTTAGTCTTTGTAGATTCTGGGTATTCTGTCAGAAATACCGCATAGAACCTCATAGCTGATAGTGTCCGCAAGTTCCGCCCATTTATCAGCAGTTATATTATCTCCCAGAACTTCCACCTCCGGGTATGAGCCGTTAAGAGGAACATTTGAGAGATCTATCATTGTCATATCCATACAGACGGTTCCGATAACCGGGCAGTTAACACCGTTTACGCGCATCTCAGCACGGTTTGAAAAGCGTCTGGAATAGCCGTCTGCGTATCCTATGGGGACAACCCCTATGGTCATATCCCTGTCCGCGGTGAAGCGCCTGTTGTAGCTGACGGTTTCACCTCCGGCTATCTGTTTTATATGAACCACTTTTGAGTATATCCTCATAACTTTCTTTAAGGCAACCTCATTGTTGCCGTAAAGATAACCGTAGAGCATGATACCGGGCCGCACGAGGGAGAATTCATTCCTGATGTTTGCGATGCCGGATGAGTTCAGCAGGCTGGTGTTTGATTTGATATGATTTTTCGTTATGAACGTGCTGAAACGCTCTTTCTGGTAATTGCTGTACTCCGGATCCGTGTCGGAGCTGGAAAGATGGCTCATCACATGGCATACACGGAAACGGGGGTACTTCACAGTAAAGCTGTAGTAGTCCATATCCGGCTGGTAGCCCAGCCTGTGCATTCCGGTGTCTATCTTGAGGGTTATATCCGCTGTGCGGTCATGTTTCGCGAGATAGGCATGGTAAGCCGAGGCTATTTCATCGTCAAAAACCGCGGGGATCAGGTTATTGCTGAACATTTCGTCATGAAGATACTGATCCACATATCCCAGAAGGAATATCATAGGCTCACGGCCGAGATGCTCCCTCAGTATGATCCCCTCAAACAGAGTGGCAACGCCGAAGCGTTTCACCCCGCAGCGTTTCCATGCGTATTCCGCCAGAGGAAGCGCCCCGTGGCCGTAGCCGTCGGCCTTTATGATGGCTATTATATCCGTTCCGCTTAAGCTTCTTGCCTGTTCTATGTTATGCGCAAATGCGTTTAAGTCTATCTGAGCGTATGTAGGCCGTAGAGACTCAATTTTCTTTTGCATCACTTTCTATACCTGCCGAATGAAGAAGATATGATCTGATAAAGGGTTCAAGTCCGCCATCCATAACACTGTCCACGTTTCCGGTCTCGTGTCTCGTTCTCAGGTCCTTAACCATTTTGTACGGATGCATAACATAGCTTCGTATCTGGCTGCCCCAGCCGATGTCGGTTTTGGTGCTTTCCAGCTTGTCACGCTCTTCGTTGCGCTTTTTCATTTCGTGGTCATAGAGCTTCGCTTTAAGGAGCTTCATAGCGTGAGCCTTGTTCTTATGCTGGCTGCGCTCGTTCTGGCATGTGACCACTATTCCGGTGGGTTGGTGGGTTATGCGCACTGCGGAGTCCGTGGTGTTGATGTGCTGACCGCCCGCGCCGCTGGCCCGGTAGGTATCTATCTGGAGTTCGGATTCGTTGATCTCTATTTCTATGTCGTCATCAATCTCAGGGAGAACAAATACGGAGGCGAATGATGTGTGTCTTCTGCTCTGGGAATCGAACGGGGAGATCCGCACAAGTCTGTGAACGCCTATCTCTCCTTTGAGATAACCGAAGGCGTAAGCGCCTATGATGTTGAAAGTAACGGATTTTATGCCCGCTTCCTCACCTTCCACCATATCCATAACTTCGCACTTGAATCCCATTCTCTCTGCGTACCTGGTGTACATGCGGTAAAGCATCTGCGCCCAGTCGTTGGACTCTGTTCCGCCCGCTCCGGAGTGAATGGTGAGGATTGCGTTGTTAGGGTCATGGGGGTCGTCCAGTATGAGCTTAAGCTCAAACTGTCTGATAGTGGTTTCCAGTTTATCAGTTACAGCGACAATCTCCTCGCCGACCTCTTCCGCACCTTCGCCGTAGAGTTCTATAAGGGTTTCAACCTCATCAACAAGGCCTTTTACCTCTTTCCATTCTTCAAGGAATTTCTTCATGTTTGACTGTTCTTTAAGCAGCGCTTTTGACTCTTTTTTTGTCCAGAAGTCAGGCTCGTTAATGGACATTTCGTCCACCCTGCGGATTCTTTCGGTTATGTCTTCCTCATTGACCACAGGATAAAAGCCCTTGACCTGCTCTTTCAGTTCCCAGAATAAGCTTTGTGATTCTTCAATACTCATTTATGCTGTCCTTCTTCCATAGTTCGCAAACGGTACATCCTGTCCGTTTTCTCACACGCTCGCGCCTTGCAGAGCAAGGCTTCGCTCCGCAC